>JAIRUY010000233.1 GCA_031254175.1 Treponema sp. | reverse complement strand
TGATCCCTAAGCTGTTTTGCCTGAAGACTGACATCCTGATAATAATTGGGTAAGTATACTACATCAGGATTTGCTGCCCTGATCCGTGTGATCTGGGCGTTAAAATCAACTTCACCTGTCATGTAAGCTTCGTCTGCCACGACCTGACCGCCTAATCTGCGGAATTCCTTTTTGAACTCATCAGCAAGGCCTGTATTGTAGTCAGCGCCGGCATCGTAGAGAACAGCAGCCCTGCGGGCATTCAGGTTGTTATAAGCAAATCCGGCTCCCACAATACCCTGGAAAGGATCGATAAAACAAGTGCGGAAAATAAAATCTCCGGCTCTTGTTACATCAATGTTTGTAGCTGAAGGGGAGTTAAGAACAACCTTGTTCTGCTGAGCCTGCTGGGTTATTGCCATTGTAGCTCCGGAAGTGCTTGAACCCAGAATAAATTTTACCTTGTTTCTGGTAACCAATTTTGTAAAAGCGCTTAGCGTCTTGGATCCGTCTCCTTCATCATCTTCAGACAACATAACAAGCTTCTTGCCAAGAAGCCCTCCTGCTGCATTGATTTCCTCGAGCGCCAGCAGAGCGCCGTCTCTGGATTCAGTGCCGTAATAGGCAACAGGCCCGGAAAGAGGGAATATTGCGCCAATAGCGACAGAATCATCATTTCCTTTATTGCAGCCCATAAAAGCAAAAGCCAAAAGGCAGCAAAGAACCAATATCGTTGTGTTTTTCATTTTTTCCTCCTTAATTATTAAACACCTAGAATTACTTCATTTTATATAAAATATAAAAACCTTGTCCATACCATTCAGGCACTTGCAAGAATAATTTTTTAAGTTTTATTATTAAAAAATGAAAGATACATCACTGTTAAAAGCAGCCTTTATTTATTCAGTGCCTGTTTTGCTGGGATACACTGCTATTGGAATAGGCTTTGGGCTTCTCCTTTCTGATGCAGGTTATCCCTGGTTTTTGGCTCTTTTTATGAGCATCTGGATGTATACAGGGGCAGGGCAATATGCAGCCGTAGGTCTCTTTGTTTCCGGAGCTGCGCTTCTTGAGGCATGTTTAATACAACTGGTAATCAGCGCAAGACATATTGCCTACGGGCTTTCCATGCTCAACCGTTTCCCAAAAGGCCCTGTCAGACCCTATCTTGTTTTTTCCATGACTGACGAAACTTTTGCCCTTCTTTCGTCATTGCCTGACAATCTGCAAAGCAAATGGTCAGATAACGAAAGAAAACGCTTTATGTTTTATGTTTCATTGCTGGATCACTGTTATTGGATAGGGGGAAGTCTCGCGGGTGCGGTTATAGGTTCGCTTTTTCCTTTTGATATGGAAGGGATCGGATTTTCTTTAACGGCACTTTTTATAATCCTTTTTCTGGAACAGATTTTCAGGGCATTTAATATTTCAAAAAAACCCACGGAAAATGTACAGCAAGGCAGATGTTACCGTTTTTCTTTCAATAAATCGGGTGTGTTTTTACTTTCCGCTGCCGCGGCGCTTCTTTCCGTCATACTGCTTCCTGAACGCATAACACTTCTGGCAGGGATGGTTCTGGCGCTTGTTTTATCTTCATTTTGGGAAGTAATTACCGGCGCTAACAGCAATGTTTCCGGTGAAAAAGGAAAATCGTCATGAAAGTATCAGTTACCGAAGCGGCAATTATGATATGCGCCATGGGAGCTGTAATCTTTTTCAGCCGCGCCTTCCCTTTCATCTTTTTTTCAAATACGGGAAATTCCCGGTCAAAGGGCGCAAGGATCTTTTTGGATTTTATTGAACGTATCGTCCCTCCGGCAGCCATGACTGTTTTAGCTTTTAATGCTCTCGGACCTTCTATACGAGACCTGACAAAAAATTTACTTTCTCTCTTTTCATCCTCTCCTGTATCAGGGGAATTCGGCAATTCCTCCGCAGTCATAATTGCTGCAATTTTAACTGCTCTAATTCATATATGGAAACGAAATCCTCTTATCAGTATCTTTGCAGGAACCGGTATTTTTATGATCTTGCAGAGGATGCTTGCTCTGTAACAATGTATCTTAGATTTGCAGTTTCCGAACAACTCTATTAATTATATACACCTTTAATTTTACTTTCTGTAACATCGAATTGGTATTCGTTGTTACAGAAAGAATTACAATCGGAAATAGTGAAACAATTTAAGTTGTTTCACTATAAATTACCGAGCCGCCGGCATGCTTCTTCTACATCGGCACGATGGCCAAACGCGGAAAAACGCACAAAATTTTGGCCTGCGGGACCAAAACCTGCGCCGGGAGTGGTTACAATATGACACTTCTCAAGGATATCGGCAAAAACTTCCCAACTGTCCCTGCCGGGGAAATGAGCCCAAATGTACGGAGAATTATCTCCGCCTATACAGTTTATTTTTAGTTTCTGTAGCGTATCTCTGATAAGTTTTGCGTTACCCAGATAAAAATCGGTTTGTGCGCGCATTTCAGAAAGTCCCTCTTCGTCGAGAGCGGCAAGTCCGCCGGCCTGGGCAATATTGGATGCGCCGTTGAAAATAGTGCCGGCTATTCTGTTCCAGTCCGCATTGACGCTTTCTCCGCCGGAATATTTCAGTGCCTTTGGAACAACAGACCAGCCAAGGCGTATTCCTGTAAAACCGGCGGGCTTGGAAAACGAGTTTACTTCAATGGCGCAACGATCGGCCATGTCTATATCGTAGATGCTTTTTGGCAGGGAAGGATCGCGGATAAATTCACTGTAAGCCGCATCAAAAATTATGATACAGCCTTTGTTAACCGCCGTTTCCACTAACGCCGAAAGCTGGGAACGATCAGCGACCGCTCCTGTTGGATTGTTGGGTGAACAAAAATAAATAAGACTGTTTTGCGAAATCAGATCGAGATTCGGAAAAAAATTATTTTCCGCAGTGCAGGGAAGATATGTGATCCCGGAGTATCCGTTTCCTTCCCATCCGCCCGCAGCCCCTGCAAGTACGGAACCGTCAACATAAACAGGATACGAAGGGTCCTGTACTGCTATTTGTGTTCCCGCTCCAAAAAGTATCTGTAGTCTGCCAATATCGCATTTTGCTCCGTCTGATATAAAAATTTCGTCAATCTGAAATTTGCCGCTGTAAAAAACCACAGAAATTTTTTCCCTTAACGCCGCCTTTCCCTCGTCCTGATAGCCTGAATAACCCTCAACTGTTCCAAGCTGCTTCGCTCCGTCAACAAGACCTGCATTGATATACGGCATAATCGGCTCTGTCGTATTTCCAATCCCAAGGCTGATAATTTTTGCATCCGGATTTTTTGAAGCATATTCACGCCTCCGTTTGGCAATTTCCGGAAAAAGATACCCGGCTTTTAAATTGGCAATATGCGGATTACGGTTAATCATTTTTTTCTCCTTAGCAAAATTTTTCCACGCCGGGAATGTCCAGCGTAGCAAAATAATCTTCAACTGTCTCAGGACGGCGGATTTGTATTACAGAGCCGTTTTGCGAAGCATGGCTGTCAGCCCTGAGCAGAAGTTCGCCGCAGCGCAGCTTGCCGTTGTAGTTAAATCCCATCGATCTTCCGTGAGCGCCGGCATCGTGAAAAATAACGAAGTCACCGCTGCCGCCCTGCGAAGCAGCATCAATCTCCGGTAAATTTCTTTGAACAGCAAACTTGTCGTTGTTTTCGCACAGGCTGCCCACAACATCGTAGATTTCAGATAACGGTTCGTTTTCCCTGCCGGGAATTGTTATATGATGATATGCGCCGTAGAGACCGGGGCGCATTAAATCGGCCATACAGGCATCAACTGCAATATATTTGCGGTAAATGTCTTTTTTGTGAATTGCCCGGGTCACAAGCCAGCCGTACGGGCCTGTTACTGTCCTTCCCCACTCGGTACGGATACCCAGAGGATCAAGCCCTGAAGGTTTAATGATTTCGTTATACGTTTTCTGTATGCCGAAAGCCAAAGTATGATAATCAACCGCTGTCTGTTCGGGTTCATAGGGAATCCCAACGCCGCCGCCCAGATTTACAAACTCCAGACACACTCCTGTTTTTTCCTTTATCTCAACCGCAAGTTCAAAGAGCATCCTTGCAGTTTCAATATGGTAGGGAATTGAAAGTTCATTTGAAGCGACCATTGTGTGCAATGCAAACCGCTTGACGCCTTTCTCCTTAAGAAGCGAATATCCGCGGAGTATTTGTTCACGCATAAAACCGTATTTTGCTTCTTCCGGCCTGCCGATAATGGCATTGCCCTCTTTAAGCGGGCCGGGGTTGTAGCGCATGGAAATCAATTCCGGCATTCCTCCGGCATTGATTAAAGATTTTTCCAGAAACTCAATGTGGGAAAAATCGTCAAGATTTATTACCGCTCCCATTTTTCGGGCGGCAGCATATTCCGATGCCGGCGTTTCATTTGAACTGAACATCAGTTCTTCTCCCTTCATCCCTGCCATTTCGGCAAGCAGCAGTTCAGGGTAACTTGAACAATCGGCGCCAAAACCCTCAGCGGCAAGTATTTTTAAGACATAGGGATTGGGCAGCGCTTTGACCGCAAAATAGTTCTTGTAAGAAGGAAAAACAGAAAACGCCGTCTTGATCCGGCGCACATTTTCTATTATTGCCTTTTCATCGTAAATATAAAACGGTGTCGGGTATTTCTCCGCCAGTTTTTCAAGGGCTGACCTTTCCAGAGGAAAATATTTTTCGCTCATATTTATCCCAGATATCCCTTGTATTTTAAAAGTTCCGCGTTAAGTATACCGCCGCCCGCCGCGCCGCGTATTGTGTTATGCGAAAGCGCCATGAAACTGATATCAAAGACCTTGCAGGGACGAAGCCGGCCGGCAACAACAGCCATCGCCTTATCGGCATTACGATCTTTACGCGGCTGAGGGCGATCATCTTCTTCACGGTAAATGATTGGCTGCTTCGGAGCCATCGGAAAATTCGCTTCCTGAGGGATTCCTTTGTAGGCCGCCCAAATTGCTTTGATTTCTTCCATGGAACCGGGCTTTTTGCCGGCAAATTCCACCGAGACACAGGCAGTATGTCCGTCAATAACCGGCACCCGGTTACAGTGTGCGGAAATTTTCGGGAACTCGGCATTCCTGAAAATACCATTATCAATGGAGCCAAAAATTTTAAGCGGTTCTGTTTCGGACTTTTCTTCTTCGCCTTTCAGGGGATAAAGATTATCAAGCACATCAAGGCTTGAAACGCCGGGATAACCGGCGCCGGAAACCGCCTGCATTGTTGTAACAAACATCTTCTGTGCATGGAAGCCGGCCTGCGCAAGAGCATGAATGGGTTTCATATAACTTTGAATTGAGCAGTTGGGCTTGACTGCGATAAAACCGCGATCCCAGCCGCGCGCTTTTTTCTGCATTGGGATAATATCCGCATGATGAGGGTTAATCTCGGCGATCAAAACCGGCACATCAGGAGTCCAGCGGTGAGCCGATGCGTTTGAAATTACAGGGATTCCCGCGGCAGCATACGCTTCTTCAAGAGCGCAGGTCTCATTTTTGCCCATTTCAAGGGCGGAAAATACAAATGAACATTCGCCTTTTTTAAACGCCGCCGCTGCGCGGTTTACATCATTGGCGTCTTCGACAATTATTCCGCCCACATGCGCAGCGAAAGTATTAACAAGCTGCCATCTTCCCGCAACAGCCTCTTTATATTTTTTTCCTGCACTTCGCGGTGAAGCTGCCACAAAACGCACATCAAACCACGGGTGATCATTAAGAAGGGAAATATACTGCTGCCCGACCATGCCGGTTGCGCCTAAAATACCTACAGGGATCTTTGACATAAATAGCTCCTTTTGCACTCATTTTAACATAAATTAAATTTTTATTAAAAGAGGGGCATAAAGATTTTATTTAGAGGTAAGGTTATATACTCCGTCCCATTCGTCTGCCGGCGGGGTTTTAATAAATTCTTCACTTCGTTCAAGGTACAATTTTGACAAAGCGTCATCTTTCCTGTTGATTGCAACGGCTTCCATGAAACCTTCCGCTGCAGATTTCCATTGCCGTTTTTCAAAGTTATCCAAAGCTTCGTGAAAAACTGTTACAAGCTTTCGATCTTTATCATTTGCCTGATCAGCCAAATCCAAAAGTTCGCAAAGGCGTACAGGTTCGTTAATGCCAACAGCCCGTACCCGGTCAAGTTTTCTGTACAACAGGTGGCTGCCGGTTTCCAGCACTGTATTCTCAGAAGAAAGTATCCACGTTCCGTATTGTTTATTAATACCTTCAAGACGTGCAGTAAGATTTACCGCATTGCCCATGATCGTATAATCCATCTTGTTTTCACTCCCCATGTTACCCGCTACCATATCACCTGTATTAATACCAATCCGTGTCAGCAGCGGAAACGGAGTCATTTTTTGCTCTATGAAAGTTTGGTTTAGTTCCTCTTCAATTTTCTTCATTCTAATCGCGGTAATACAGGCTCGCAGGGCATGATCCGGCAGTTCCAGAGGAGCGCCGAAGAATGCAATAATCGCATCACCTTCGTATTTATCGACAGTTCCTTTTTCTTCAAGAATAATATTACTCATTGCAGTGAGATATCGGTTCAAAAGACTTACAAGCTCTTCCGGATGGAGTTTTTCAGCAATCGTGGAAAATCCCCTTACATCGGTAAAGATAGCCGTCATGTAACGGTTTGCTCCTCCCAATTGCAAACGCGAAGGATCGGCAATTATTTCATCAACTACTTTATGTGAAACATAGGTAGAAAACGCACTGCGGATAAATTGTTTTTCTTTTTCCGATCCGGCATAGGCAATTATTTCCCGCGCTATTGTTGCGCCAAGCATGGATAAAACAGCGCCAAGCGGCCCCCAATAAACGCCTGTTAAACGGAACAGAAAAATGGCACCGAAAAAAATAATCAATGTAGCAGCAAAACCCGAAAATGCCCGAATTACCGGAGAAAGCCGGCTTGTCGCAATGAAGAAAAGAGGGATAAAAATCAGCATAAAAAGAATACGCCACCAAATCCCAAGCGGGATAATAAAACTTTCAGAAAGTATGGTATCAAGAACAACGCCGTGAGTACCTACATTTATATATTTTTCATGAAAAGGGTTAGCGCCGATGTCTGTGGTTCCGGTACCAGTCCAGCCCATAATGACAAATTTTTCCCGTAATTTACTGTCATTTTCTTTATTTAACTCATTGTAACGTTCAAAGTTTATCTTTATTCTATTAATATACTGTGCAATATTATAAGCTATATCCTCAATATATTTAATCACTTCGTCATCATCTTGGTATTCACATAACAACACGGCTAATTCCGTCACCTTTGCATCCATACCAAGAGAAACAAATTCCTGTAACAGCGAATTAATTTGAGTACGATAAAAAAGATAAGTGTCAAAGAAATCGTCAGAAATATTTTCCATGGCCATAT
>JAIRUY010000065.1 GCA_031254175.1 Treponema sp. | reverse complement strand
AGGCGGACAGGAATTCCCTCCAAGGAAACCCATGCTTCAATCCAGTCGCGGGTAGTACCCGGAATTTCTGTAACAATGGAGCGGTCTTCTTTTAAAAAAGAATTAAAGAGACTGGACTTGCCTGCATTTGGCCGCCCTGCAATAACAACCGTAATTCCCTCCTGATAAATGCGTTCAAGCTGCCACGAAGCCGCCAGTTTTTGAAGCCGTTTGAAAACCTCAAGCGCAATTTCCTTTTTTGGAAGCCTGCCTGCGGCTTCATCAGCATCAGAGCTTATTTCATCTTCCGAGTAATCAAGATAGATTTCCGCGCCGGCAAGAACTTCAACCAATAAATTTTTTATGTTATTGATTTCTTTTTCAAGCGAACCGGAAAGGCGCATAACTGCATGACTGCGGCCTGTTTCAGTTTTTGCGGACACAAGTTCCATGACAGACTCGCTTCTGGTAAGATCGATTTTTCCGTTCATAAAGGCCCTGAATGTAAACTCACCTGGCAGCGCATCACGGAACCCGGCGGATTTCAAAGCGTTCATTACTGCCTTTCCGGCAGCAGTGCCGCCATGACAGCTAATGTCAAAGCTGTCTTCGCCGGTATAACTTTTTGGAGCGCGGAACACAGAAACAAGAACTTCATCGATTTTTTTATCAGCCGATACAATCCAGCCGTGAATAACAGTATTGCCCCGGGCGTTTTTTATTTTTGCCGGCGCGGAAAAGACTGAAGCCGCCGCTTCTATTGCCTCTTTCCCCGAACAGCGAATTAAAGTAAGGGCGCTGTTTCCCGGAGAGGTCGCAAAAGCAGCTATGTTACAATCGTCACCGTAAACGGCTGATTTATCACTCATCATTTTTATCTTTCAGTTTCTGAAACAATTGTTCCGGCAAACCGCAGATTTTTGGCCAGCCGGAATTTGACGAAAATCCAGGGAGAAACAAATGAGACCCAGAAACCACAAAGCGCGGCCCAGACAAAGCCGTAAAGTTTGTAGTTGGCGGCGTTTTGCAGAGCAGGAAAGATTTGCAGTACTAATTTATCACCAACCCAAAAAATTAAAAGAAGACCGGAAACTCCCAAAAGCAAACGGACAAAGAAAGTAAGATATTTTTCAATTCCGGTTCTTGCCAAAAGCGCGCTGCTTGTAAAAAAAACATATTTTTTGTTAAGACAATATCCAATGCAAATACCAAGTATAGTTCCGCCGGGGAATAACAGTTCCTTGTCCGGCAGATAAATTATCATAATGAATGAAAGAAAAGCGCTTGCTATCATTTTCGCGCGAAATCCTCCTTTTTCAAGGAGCGTCTCTATTCTGCCGTTCAGCAGAAAAAAACCTGCAAGAATAATTCCGCCGAGCATCCAGCCCGCAAAAACATCGGTAGGGAAATGCACTCCAAGGTAAACTCTGGAAAAACCAATTAAAAAACAAAGCGCCCCCGCTGTGGCATAGAACCAGTTTCTTTTTACCCAGAAGGCAAGCATAAACAGCATAACCAGCGTATTTTGCGAATGCCCGGAAGGCAGTCCGCCCAAACGCTCATTGAGCATGCCTACCGAAGGATCATAGCCTTCAAAAAACGGTCTGGGTTGATCAAGAAGAAATTTCAGGGACAAATTAATCCATATTGAAATTAACGCCAGCAAAGCAAGACGAAAACCTTTTTTTTCATCTATGCACCAATAAATAAAAGGAATTAACAGCATATACAAAGCCATTCCGCCAAGAGCGGTTATTATCCGCATAAAAAAAGTAAGACCGGGACTGGCAATAGTTTGAACAGCCCTGATAAAATCCAGTCCCCATTGCAGGATTGCTTCCATAATTAAAACCTCTCAAAAAACCGCTGCTGCAAGCGAATAATGGCATTACGCTGAGTTTCAGTTGGAGTAACAGATGCGAGGGATTCTGCTATCATATTGGTTACTGCCGCCTGCATTTTACCTTTTTCTATTGTAATTAGTACGAAAAAATAATAAATCCCGGCATTATCAAGCCTGCTGCCGTTTTCCCCATCATCATTTTCATCACCAACTTTCATTTTTACCCAGTAAGTGTCTTCCTTGACTGCGCCGGAATATATACTGCTATAGGCTTTTTTAACCATTGTCTCATAAAAAGAGCCGTATTCATATTCAGGGTACATGGTACTCGCAGAAATTATTCTTCTTTCAATTCTGTCAGCGGCCAGCATTGTAAAATCCCGTACAGCAGAGAAATTGTCTACCCACATACCCAGAGCGTCAAAATTTTCTCCCTCATTATTCCCTATAAAAACATATTTTCCATTATAAGAACCAATTCTTTCAACTGCTTCAATTCCGCCGGAAGCATAAAAATACATCCAGGGCGGCATATTTTCAACTGAAACTCCGTCTCTGGTTTCAGTTATTATGTCCAATTCAACTTTTTTTTGTTCCTGTTCAAAAAAAAACTCATCGGGAACAGGAATATACATTGATTTTTCCTGACCTGCGCATGAAAATAAAAAGGCGCCCAGCAGACAAATGGACGGAAAAAAAAATCTTTTCATGTTTCAAAACAGCACTATCAATAAAAAGAATCTACACTTGAGTCAAAATATCTTTTGTTTCCGGCTTGTTTTACTTCCGATTCAATAATTTCCATCGGCGGCGCATTGTAAAGGGCAAACTCGTCCCAAATTGCGGTAACAGCCGGTTTATTGCGGATAACGGAGCCGCCGGAAAGAGTCTCCTCCGGCTTTATTCCAAGTAAAATCTGAAAATTATTTTCTATTTCAACTTCAAGATAAATTGGCTCCGCAGCCAATTGACCCTGCTCAACAGAGTCTCCCATAATATTGATTTTAGCCGACAATTTTCCGGAAACAATGGAAAAATTTACACCGGCAGTAATAAATGAAACCTGTTCAGGAAGAGTGATAACCTGCGAAACAGTTTTTGCCGGGGAGATCAATCTTAAAACCAGATTTCTGTTTTCTTTCTCGACAACCATGGAAATATCGGGAGACGACTCAAATAATACCGAGAAGATTTCCCCGTCATTTACAGGCTTAAAGCGGAACAATGTCTGCCATTTGCCTGAATCTACAGCAGAGGTTTCTGCCGCGTTTGAAACTGAAACCTTCGGGAGCATAACAACGTTATTATAGCCGGTAGCAAGTCCGAAGGAACCGTTTGCCGGCATCCATTGAGGCCTGTTATTGGCGGCAGGTTTTAAGGCTCTTTCCGCGGAAGCAGCCATTTTTGAATCATTTAAATCGCCTTCAAATAAATACCAGTGAAAAAGCTGCGGTATATCTTCTGAAACAAGATGCGTATCTAATGTTTTTGATGAAACAAGCAGGGAGATTTCTTTTTGATACCCTGCCAATCCAAAATAATTTTCTACGGGGTATACTTCAGCACGGATGTTATAGAAACCGCTTTGTTCCTGCGCTTTCCACAATAACAACCCTGCTCCGTCAGAATATTTCCCTTCGCTGATTTTTCTTCTGCCGTTATACCACACAATATACGGATCCAGACGGCTGTCGAAATTTAATTTAGCTTCCAGCATTACAACCATACCCCTTGGAATAACCTGGGTATTTTCTGTAATGCCGGGCAGATGTACATTAATACCTTCATAGGAAAAATCAGTATTACCCAGATAGAAGAAAGCTCTTTCGCTCCTTTGCAGGATATCCTTTCCCCTCATAACCTGTGAAACCATAATATACCGACCGATGGATAAGTTTACCGGCAGTGGAAAAGCAGGCAGCACATCATCAAGGTTTTTCACCAGAACCACTGTTTCATTGGCTTCAAAACCATCATTTTCAAGGCTGTAAACAACTCTCTGCCCAATGATCTCTCCCCTGGAATTCCTTAAAAAAACCACAAGGGCGGTAACATCAGGGTCGTTTGAAACAGACTCCTCAAAATATGGACGTAATGCTTTATTTGAACCAATAAAAGAGCATTCATCCAGAGGAATATCATTAACCAAGGCGTTTATTTTATAAGTACCGACAGAAGGCAAAAAACTGTCCATGGCATCACATCCGCCCCAAAAGACAATTATAACGAGAGAAAAAAGCGTTTTTATAACCTTTCGGGAACCCATATCCATAGTTAATATATCTTTTTATTATCGGAAATTCAACTTTTATAAAGAGATATTTTTTGATATTATGAGAATATGAGAACTAAGGTAATAATTCATTTAGACCGTTTTGAAGGGAATTTTAAGGCTGTAAAGACAAGAATTGGGCTTGATTCGCCGGAAAAAGGCAGCCGGCGCATTTGTGTGCCGGTTAAAGCCGATGCTTACGGTCATGGGTCGCTTGGAATAGCCAGAAAAAGCCTTGAAATTGGCGCAAATTGCCTTGGCGTAACTACTACGACAGAGGGGACAGAGCTCAGAAAAGGGGGAATAAAAGCTCCTATTCTGCTTTTTTCACAGCCGCACGCAGCAGAAATACCGGAAATTGCTTCATCCGGCCTTATTCCCTTTATTTCTGACACATGGTTTGCCGATGCCCTGAATAAACAAGCCTCAGTGGAAAAAACCAAATTATCCGTTCATTTGAAAATTGACACCGGCATGGGGCGGATTGGATGCCTGCCCGAAGAATCCCTTGCTCTTGCCCGGCACATAACTGACTGCCCCTGGCTAAAATTGGAAGGAACAGCCACTCATTTTGCAGTTTCCGACTCGGCGGATGATGGGGACAGAGCTTACACACAATGGCAGCTTAAGCGGTTTAATGACGCCATCAGCACCATCAGGGATGCAAACATTGACCCGGGTATCGTCCATGCGGCAAATTCAGGCGCTGTTATCCTTCATCCGGACACATGGTTTGACATGGTAAGGCCCGGGCTTTTGCTTTACGGCTACAAAGCCGTGGAGGAAAACGAAATCCCGGCTTTTCCTCTTGAACCAATCCGGGTGCAGCCGGTGATGGAGCTTATAAGCACAGTCATATTGATAAAAAAGGTAAAAAAAGGCGAATCCGTCTCCTATGGCCGAATTTGGACAGCCGCCCGGGATACATTCATTGGGGTGCTTCCGGTAGGTTATGCAGACGGCCTTCCCCGCCCAGTAAGCGGCAATTGGCAGGTTATGATCAACGGAAAAACCTATCCATTGGCAGGCAGAATCTGCATGGATCTTTGCTGCGTAGAGCTTGGCACAAACAGCGATGTGAAACGATGGGATCAGGCATTAATCC
>JAIRUY010000060.1 GCA_031254175.1 Treponema sp. | reverse complement strand
TATTTTTTTAGAAAATGTTTCAGTTTCAGCCAATTTATATTTAGTCAATTATTTTATACCGCCCTTTTTTTATATCATCCACCCCCTTTTTAATGTCTTTTTCAAAAAAAATAATTTCACTCATTTCAATATCATCAACAACATTATTATTAAAAATGTAGTTTATTGTAGCGTTTTCAATAAAATTTGAAATAGTCCGCCTATCGCCATCAGCAGCCCTTTTGAGAGTTTTGTAAATATTCTCATCAACCCGCAATGTTATTGTTTTAGCCATATTATTTCCCCTTGCATTCAATAATATTCATTTTTACACTATATGTCAATGGTTTTCATACATACTTTTCTTGAACTTCTACAAATTTGAATAATAACTTGTGTATGCTTTACTTTTATTTTTAAAAAACATTGAGGGCATGAATGGCACCTAACTGCTGATTGCGGACTTTTGTCCGGCATCAAGTTAAGCGACAACTCCCTAACGCCTGCTTGTTACCAGAGACAAGCCTTTTCTGAACAGGTTAGGTTTGCCAAAAAGTAAAAAGTAAAGAAAAGCCATAATTATCAGAATGGGAATAAAGTAAAGAAGAAAGCCGATAAAAGTTCCTTTTGTTCTGGTAAAAAGACCGTCAATATTACCGAAAAACTGTTTTACCTGTCCGCCGGATGACTGGCCTTGTCTGTTAATGCCGGATGCTGCCGTTGTGTTTTGCCCTGCCGCTGTTGATGCGGATGCAAAAGAGGCGCTGTCTGAGCCGCCCAGAGCCGATCCGCTCAAAGAGCCTTGAAAAGATGTGTCCATTTCGATTGTTGCGCCTTTGGCACTGGAACAGCCAAAGGCAAATAACAGAAAAGCGATTAGAATCAGCGTTATTAATTTCCTAATCATACTATGGATTATAATCTTTTTCTCTCTTTTTAGCTCTGTTTTTTTCCATTTCTATTGTATAATTTAACGCATCGGAAATACATACACCCATAAAGGAGCATCCGTGGAAAAACTTGTAATAAAACTCAAAAAACTGGAAAAACCTACAGCGCTCCTGACCGCTTCCTCTGCAAAAAACAGGACTTACAAAGCGGCTTACGGTAAGGCAAGGATGGAATTCCACATCAACCGCGATGTCCGCAAAGAATATGAATTAAAAGACAGTTTATTTGCTCTCACCGGAAACGTAGTTCTTGCCGACATGAAACAAACAAGAGAACTTGCGGCAAAATTCAACCTGAAACAAGACCCCGCTTTTCCTGAGCGGTTTATAAAATCCGGCCAGCTTTTTGCAATGGGTTTGATCGACGAAATACTTCACTTTGTGGTTGCTCTTTACCGCGAACAGGTTCAAAGCGATATTTTTGAAACCGCGCTTGACAGGCTTGAAAACAATCTTGGCGAAGATAAAACGGACGCTCTTTTGACTTCTTTTTCAAATCAGTTTCCGCCCAGACAAGTGTACACAGGCGAAAAAAAAGTAAAAGAATATTTAAAAAGCAAAGAAGAAGGCGATAGCTGCCGGGCTCTCTCTATCGAAGAAACTTTGCTTCTGGCTCTTGCAAACCTTAATCCGGCTTTTAAGCCATTTAAGTTTATGTTTGATGACAGGGATCTGTCCAAAAAAACCGTCTATCCTGACGCAATTGAAGAATTAAAAGAGCACTTTAAGGAGCTTCCGCCGTTTGGCCCTGACGGTATGAATCTGTGGGATTTCCTTCGTTCTCCTGCGCTGGCTTCGCCCGATTCCCTTACCGGCCAGCTTGAGTATATGCGAAAACACTGGGGGCTACTTATTTCAAAATTCATGGCGCGCCTGCTTATGAGTCTTGATGTAATAAATGAAGAAAATAAACCCGGATTCTCAGGGCCCGGCCCCGCCAATGTTTTGACCTTTGCCGGTCTTGATGAATACGAAAGATTCAGTCCCGATCAGGAATGGATGCCAAAAACCGTACTGATGGCAAAATGTACGCTTGTTTGGCTTTTCCAGATTTCTCAAAAATACGACAGGGAAATTTCCCGTCTTGATCAGATCCCCGATGAGGAACTCAATGAATTGGCCCGCCGAGGCTTTACCGGCCTTTGGCTTATCGGCCTGTGGGAACGAAGCCACGCGAGCAAGACAATAAAACAATGGACAGGCAACCCCGAAGCGGCGGCTTCCGCGTACAGCCTTTACGATTACGACATTGCGGGAGAACTCGGCGGCTGGGGCGCTCTCTGTAATCTGCGGGATCGCTGCAAACGCAGGGGCATACGACTTGGATCTGACATGGTTCCAAACCACACCGGTATCGACAGCCGCTGGATGATAGAACATCCCGACCGTTTTCTTCAGCTTCCTTATCCGCCGTTTCCGACCTACAACTACAACTGCGACAATCTTTCCGGCAGAGACGATATAACCGTTCAGATAGAAGAACATTATTTTTCCCGCTCTGATGCGGCGGTTGTTTTTAAGAGAATCGATAACCGCACAGGCAACACACGCTACATTTACCACGGCAATGACGGCACTTCGATGCCGTGGAACGATACGGCGCAGATTGATTTCCTCAATCCTGAGGCGCGCGAGGCTGTTATCCGCACAATTGTCGGCGTTTGCCGCCAGTTTTCAATAGTACGTTTTGATGCCGCAATGACTCTTGCAAAAAGGCACATTCAGCGGCTGTGGTTTCCGGCGCCGGGAACGGGCGGAGCAATCGCAAGCCGCGCGGAACACACTATCAGCACCGAAGAGTTCAATCAGCGCATACCAAACGAGTTTTGGCGCGAGGTTGTTGATCGCTGCGCAGAGGAAGCGCCGAATACGCTGCTTTTAGCCGAAGCATTCTGGATGATGGAAGGTTATTTTGTGCGCACGCTCGGTATGCACCGTGTTTACAATTCCGCTTTTATGAATATGCTGAAAAATGAAGAAAACGAAAAGTACCGCGCGACCATAAAAAACACGCTGGAATTTGATCCCGAAATACTCAAACGTTTTGTTAATTTTATGAATAATCCTGATGAAGATACGGCGGTTGCGCAGTTCGGCAAAGGCGATAAATATTTCGGTATCTGCATGATGATGGTAACGATGCCGGGACTGCCTATGTTCGGCCACGGCCAGATTGAAGGGTTTGAAGAAAAGTACGGAATGGAGTACCGCCGCTCTTACCGCGATGAACATCCGGACAGTTATCTTGTAGACCGCCATGAACGAGAAATTTTCCCGCTCATGAAAAGGCGCTATCTTTTTTCCGGAAGCGCAAATTTCAGGCTTTACGATCTTTATTGTGACGGCGGTTCTGTAAACGAAAATGTTTTCGCATATTCCAACCGTGTTTGGGCCGGCGATCATGAAGAAAAGGCGCTGATTTTTTACAATAATTCCTATTATGAAACATCGGGCTGGATCAGAATAAGCGATCCGGCAATTCCGGTGTCCGCGGAAGCCGGCGGCACCCGCAGGGACACCCTAAGCGAAGCTCTCGCGATTCACGGGGAAGGTCATTATTTCACTCTGTTACGCGATCAAACATCGAATCTGTGGTTTATTCGTTCGTCCAGGGCAATCTGCGAGAATGGTTTTTTTGTCGGATTAAAAGGCTATGAGTCTCATGTTTTCCTTGATATTTATGAAGTAGAAGATGATGTTAAGGGACGCTGGGCAAGACTTAACAATGATTTGAACGGCATGGGAGTTCCCGATCCGCTTGCCGCGATTAAAGACATTTTTCTTGGCGAGCTTTATTACCGGTTTATGGAAATTTTCAAAGAGGAAACAATTGAAAATCTGTGTGATTTAGCCGGCAGTCAATCAGTCATTGATTCGTTAAAAGAATCCGCAAAAACATTTATTAAAACAGCCCTTTTCTTTGTATCGGGAGCAGACGGCGCTTATGACGCCTGGGAAGCTTCTGATGAAAAACCGTCAGGAGCCGGAAAAGAATCAGAAAATAAAGAAAGCGTAAAATTAAAATTTACAGCGGTTGATGCGGAAGAAATTTTCAGTGAATTTGAGACATTTATTGACACGGTGGAAAAAATCAGGATAACAGCGAAGCAGACAGCGTCAAAAAAGACGACAGAGCCTTTCTCTGTCAAATTTTCTGCCAACCTGACAAAAAATCCGCTGTTTTGCGCAATTGCTCTTGGTTACGGCGTGATTTCTCTATTGCGTTCTGTAATCGGAAAAGAAGCAACAGGCCGCCATGCTGCAGACCTCGCTTTTACCCATTGGGATCTTGGCCGCAAATTAAAAGATGTTTTTTGCCGCCACGGCGCTTCAGAATATGAAGCATGGAAGATTATAGATATTTCAAGGGTTATAATGAGCAAGACCAAGCACGGGACTTTCTTTAAGAACGATTTAAAATTTGACGCCGCTGCTTTTGCGCTGTTAATCCTTCAGGAAAATTATCTTGATGAAGATTTCAGGCGGATTTTGGGAATTAACATTTTTGATGATGTTATCTGGTTTAACAGGGAAGGTTTTGAAGACGCTCTGTTCTATTCGTCAATATTCCTCCTGATAGATAATGTTACAGACCTCTCGTATGAAGAACGAATCGACAGGATTGTCAAAATTTATGATGTGCTGACAAAGGCTGAACAAAAATCAAACTTCCGCTTTGATAAGCTTCTTGAAAATTTGACAACAAAGCCGGTCAAGGCAAAAACAGGCGCAGCGGCAAAAAAAAGCACAAGCGTGAAACCTCCGAAAAAACCTGTTGACAAGAAGCCGGCCGAAAAGAAATCAACTGCCAAAAAGCCGACTGCGAAAACTGATACGAAAAAAGCGGGAACAAAAACGAAACCCGCTGTAAAACCAAAAGGGAGGAAAAAATGAGAGTAAAAAAATATTTTATAATAGGTATGTTTTGTATGATTTCAATTCCGCTTTTTTCCCAGACAATGTATCTGGAATTAAATTTTCACGAAGAACGCAGCAATAATCTTTTTGCCGGTTCAAAAAGCCCGCTTGAAATTTTCAGAATAATTGAAAAAGCTGAAAATGATAAAAAAGTGCAGGGAATAATTCTGAACATTGGTTCAATTTCCACAACAAACAGGGATTTTTTGTGGGAACTTCGAAACGCGCTGGAACAATTTAAGTCCGGAGGCAAAAAAGTATACGCTTTTATCAGTAACGCCGATATGGATGTTTACTTTCTGGCTTCTGTGGCTGATAAAATTGTAATGGACGAGCTGGGTGTTTTGACCATGCTTGGTTATTCCATAAACAGGGGTTATGTGCGGCAAACTCTGGAAAAACTGGGAATTGGCGCAAGAGAGCTTCGTTATTTTGAGTATAAATCGGCGGCAGAAATGTATACAAGAGATTCCATGTCAGATGCCGATCGCAGCCAGTACAATGATTATCTTGACGATATTTTTAACCTGACGCGCGAGACATTAATAAATGCGCGTAACTGGACAGCCGATGAATTCGACACTGTCCTGAACCACGAGTTTCTCTATTCGGCGGAAAACGCATTGAGAAGGAATCTTGTTGACCGTGTCGGAAGGAAGGATGCCGTTCTTGAAGCAATTATGGAAAGTGAAGGCGAAAAGGTAAAAAAGAAAGAAGATTTGAATTTTGCCCTTTACGGCGCTTATTCATCTAGTTTGACAGGCACGGAAACAATTTACTCTCCGCCCGGCAGCGGCGGCCTTTTCAGAAGGCCTCCTGTGATTGCCGTTGTCCACGCAAACGGACAGACGGACATGGAAAGCGGAATGGCGGCTTTTGGTTTGTCACGCACAATACGGGATTTGGCGGACAACAGGCGGGTCAAAGCTATCGTTATCAGAATAAATTCTCCGGGAGGAAGCGCGGAAGCCGCCGATTATGTTGCCGAAGCGGTTAGTTATGCGAAACAAAAGAAACCTGTCGTTGTCTCAATGGGATCGATGGCGGCTTCCGGCGGTTATTGGGCGGCAATGAATGCCAGTCATATCATGGCGACTCCGTACACAATTACAGGCTCCATCGGCGTAATCGGGAGCTGGTTTTATGATAACGGACTTACAGGTAAAATCGGGCTTGTCTCTGACTCGATTCAACGCGGCGCACATGCGGATTTAATGACGGGATTTTTGCTGCCGTACAGAAATTTAACCGCAGCAGAAGAAGAACGGTACAAAAACTATATGCTGAATCTTTACAGGCTTTTTACTGAAAAAGTTGCATTAGGCAGGGGAATGGATATTGAAAAAGTGGAAGCTGTTGCGCAGGGCAGGATATTTTCCGGAACAAGAGCGCTGGAAGCGGGTTTGATTGACAGTGTCGGCAGTTTTTCCGATGCGCTGCGAAAAGCACAAGAGCTGGCCGGAATCCCGGAAGGAAAAAGGGTTAGGTATAACGAGTATCCAAAACTGGGCTTTATGGACAGGCTTCGCAATAAAATTCCTTTTCTGTCAATTTTCAGCAGAGGGAGCAGCAGCCAAGACAACGCGGTGGAAATCCTGGCAGGTTTGTTCCTTCCTGCGGACATTCGTTACCGGCTTGAAAAGAATGGACAGGTTATGCCTATTTTATCTTTGGATTTTTTTCAAGGAAAGCACTGATTTATTCAATCGAGAATAAAGCAGTGCTACTTATATGTGAGTTTTTCGCAGTTTTCCGCAGGAAAACGAGAAAAACAAAAGGTAGCCTCTGATTAGCGTCAAGTTAATCAGAGGCTACCTAGAAAAGCCGGCTGTAAATTTGTTATTATTCTCTTGTATGGAAACTCAACCGGATTTCCATACAAATCTATTTTAAGCCGGAGAAAAAAATGATCTCAATGCTGCTGCTGGTTATCATTTATATTTCATTTATTAGCATGGGCTTGCAGGATTCTTTGCTTGGGTCTGCCTGGCCTTCCATGTATACCACCCTGAATGTTCCTTTACATTTTCTCGGATTTATTTCAATGACCTATGCCGCCGGAACAGTCATTGCCAGCGTTTTCAGTGAAAAAATAATTAAGCGGCTTGGAACAGGTCTTGTTGTTGCCATCAGCGTTTTAATGACGGCGGCTGCTCTGATGGGATTTTCTTTTACTTCCAGATTTGCGCTGCTGTTTCTTTGGGCAGCTCTGCTTGGTCTGGGAGGAGGTTCTCTTGATGCTGCTTTAAACAACTATGTTGCCGTACATTACAAGGCAATACACATGAACTGGCTTCATTGTTTTTGGGGAGTCGGAGCTTCAGTCGGACCAATTGTCATGTCTTTTTTTCTAATAAACAAAAATTCATGGAATATAGGATATCGCACAATAAGTTTGATTCAATGCAGTCTTGTAGCTGTATTATTCAGCACTCTTTTCCTGTGGGGAAAAATTAAATCTCCTGTCAACGACAGGAACGGCAGGGATTCTAAAAGTATACCGTTTAAGGAAATTTTTTCTACTGTCGGAGTAAAACAGGTTCTTGTCGCGTTTTTTTGCTATTGCACAGTAGAAGCCACAACTCTCTTTTGGGGAAGCAGTTTTCTTGTCATGGAAAAAAATATACCTCCCGAAAAGGCCGCCCAGTGGCTCTCTTTATTTTTTATTGGAATAACAGCAGGCAGGTTTATTTCCGGTTTTATGACATTTAAATTTAACAACCGTCAAATGATTCGTTTGGGGCAAAGTTTAATCGTCTGCGGAATTGCCGCTTTAATACTTCCGGTTGAAAGAGTATTATTGCTTCCCGGCTTTTTTATGATTGGATTTGGATGCGCGCCAATATTTCCAAGCCTTATACATGAAACGCCAAAAAATTTCGGTGTTGATAAATCACAGGCAATTGTAGGAATACAAATGGCTTGTGCGTATATTGGTTCTACCTTAATGCCTCCGTTTTTTGGGCTGATAACGTCGTTTTTTAGTTTTAAAACTTTTCCAATATTTATAGGAATTATGCTTGCCCTGTGTATTTTAATGACAGAAACATTAAACAAAAAAGTGGAAAAAAATAGAGCCTAAATTTCCACTATGCCGTCATAAATCTTTACGCAATTGCCTGTCATGTAAACAGTTTCGCCGTCATAGTTTATAACAAGTTCTCCGCCGGGGAGCTGTACTTTGATATCCGTATTCATATCACAGTGTCCGTTCAGAACGGCGGCGACAACAGTGGTGCATGCGCCTGTTCCGCAGGCCTGCGTTTCGCCGGTTCCGCGCTCCCATACGCGGACTTTCAGATGGTTTCTGCTCATAACTTCAACAAATTCGGCGTTAACCCTGTCGGGGAAAAGCCTGTCGTTTTCAAACAACGGCCCTATGCTGCGCAGATCGAGTTTATCCACTCCTTCACAAAAAACAACGGCATGGGGATTACCCATCGAAACGCAGGTTATAAAATAATCGCCGCCGTGAACAGAGCCTTCGCCGATTTTAACCTGCCTTGCAATTACGTTTTCTCCGGTAAGCCTGACGGGGATTTTTTCGGGGTGAAGTTCAGCGCGTCCCATGTTGACCTTGACTGACGAAACTTCCCCGTTTCTTGTAGAAAGAAAAAGCTCTTTAATGCCGCTTCGTGTCTCAATATACATGTGCCGTTTATTGACAATTCCGTTATCAAAAAGATATTTTGCGGCGCAGCGGATGGCGTTGCCGCCCGTAGAGTCTTCGCTGCCGTCAAGATCGAATATCCGTATTTTTGCGTCAGCTGTGTCTGAACGCAGAATCAACACAATTCCTTCGCCGCCAATGCCGGTATGCCTGTCGGTCAGCAGCACAGATAATGATTCCGGAGAATTGATGTCGAGATCAAAACAGTTAATGTGAATATGATCGTTGCTGCAGCCATGCATTTTGGTGAAAGGCAGTTTCACCCGGTCGTCTCTTAAATCGTTTATGTTGATAAGTTCCGTATTTATTTCGCTGTAATCAGAGAGCAGCGAATCCGCAAGAGCATTGGCTGTATCAATTGATGTAAGGCAGGGGACGCCAAGGGAGCATGCTTTTCTTCGAAGTTTTACACTGTCAAGAGCGGGGTTTCTGCCCTTTTCAGAGGTGGAAATAATATAGCTTATTTGCCCGCCGGCAAGAAGAGTTTCTGTGTTTACATCGGGGTTGTCGCAGATTTTATCAATCGGATTAACAGAGAATCCTTTTCCGTTAAGGAATCTTGCCGTGCCTCTTGTCGCGTGGAGAGAAAACCCCAGTTTGGTAAATTTTTGGGCAACCCCGATTATGTCCGCTTTGTCGCCGTCACGCAGAGTAATCAGTACACCGCCCTTCTTTTTCATTTTATAACCTGCGGCGACAAGGCCTTTGTAAAGCGCTTCTTCAAGGTTTTTGCCAAGACCCAGAACTTCTCCTGTAGATTTCATTTCAGGACCAAGGTGAGTATCAAGACCTGTGAGCTTTTCAAAGGAAAAGACAGGAACCTTGACGGCAATGTACGGCGGAATTTTCGCAATGCCGGATGAATAGCCGAGATCGGAAAGCATCTGGCCGACGCTGACTCTTGTTGCAAGTTCGCACATTGGGACGCCTGTTACCTTGCTGATGTAGGGAACGGTTCTTGATGCGCGCGGGTTTACTTCGATAACATAAATCTCGTTTTCAAAAAATACATATTGAATATTTATCAGGCCTTTGACATTCAGGGCCATGCAAAGTTTTTTGGTTATTTCATAGATGTTTTCGGACAGCTCGTCATTTATATTCACTGCAGGATAAACAGCGATGCTGTCGCCCGAATGGACTCCTGTTCGTTCAATGTGCTCCATGATGCCGGGGATTAAGACATCAATGCCGTCACAGATCGCGTCTACTTCAATTTCCCGCCCGCTTAAATATTTGTCAATGAGAACCGGATTATCCTGTTTTGAGCGCAGTATGATCTCCATGTACTCTTTAATATCTTCGGGCGAAAACGCGATGATCATATTCTGTCCGCCAAGCACATAAGACGGGCGCATAAGCACCGGATAGCCTAATTTTTCCGCGGCGGTCAGAGCTTCCTGTTCTGTCATTACGCCGAAACCTTTCGGACGTTTAATTTGCAGTTTTTCGAGCAAAGCATCGAACCGCTCCCTGTCTTCGCTGATGTCGATGCTGTCTGCCGGAGTGCCTATTATATTGACGCCTCGTTCATGCAGTTTTTTTGTCAGCTTGATCGCGGTGCCGCCTCCAAAGGCAACGATGACGCCGACTGGTTTTTCAATTTCGATTATGCTCATCACATCGTCAATAAAAAGCGGTTCAAAATAAAGTCTGTCGGCTGTGTCAAAATCGGTGGATACAGTTTCGGGGTTGTTGTTAATGACAATAACTTCGTACCCCATCTGTTTGAGAGTCCATACGCAATGAACACAGGCGTAATCAAACTCAATGCCCTGCCCGATTCGTATCGGGCCTGAGCCAAGCACAACAATTCTTTCTTTTGTGCTTTTTTCGATAAAAGGCAGAGCCTCGTTTTCTATACCTGTTTTAATGGAGTAAAAGTACGGCGTTCTTGCCGCAAATTCGCCGCCGCAGGTGTCTACCATTTTGTAAATCAACGAGCGGGCTCCCCCGGCGATAGTTTCCGGGGTATCTGCCCCGCCGTATTCATGCGCGTTATGCGCAATGCCGGCGAGACAATGCAGGAACCAGCGGTCTATTTTTGTGATGTCATGCAAGTTATCTATGGTGAATCCGCGTTTGATCGCTTCGTAAAGAATGAATATCCGCTCATCGGTTACTGTATCAAGAAGGGTGCGAATTTCTTCATTTGTTTTTACGGAAAGACGAGGCATATCGAGGCTGGTAAGCCCAAGTTCCGCGCCCCTTACAGCTTTTAAAATTGCGTCTTCAAATGTATCCGCTATCGACATTACCTCGCCGGTTGCTTTCATTTGTGTGCCCAATTCCTTGTGGGCATATACAAACTTGTCAAACGGCCACTTGGGGAATTTAACAGCGACATAGTCAAGAGAGGGTTCAAAAGCGGCGAAAGTTGTCCCTGTAACGGCGTTTGTAATTTCGTCAAGCGTATAGCCGATGGCAACTTTTGTCGATACTTTTGCGATTGGGTAACCTGTCGCCTTGCTTGCCAGCGCCGACGACCGTGACACGCGCGGATTAACTTCGATGACGGCATATTCAAAACTGGTTGGATGAAGCGCCAATTGCACGTTACAGCCGCCTTCGACACCCAGTTCCCTTACAATATCAAGCGAGGCGGTGCGCAGCATCTGGAATTCCTTGTCCGCAAGCGTAACGGCGGGAGCGACAACGATACTGTCGCCTGTGTGAATGCCGACGGGATCGAAGTTTTCCATTGAACAGACAGTGATAATATTTCCTGCGCGGTCGCGCATGACCTCAAACTCAATTTCTTTCCAGCCGGCGATTGATTTTTCAACAAGTATCTGCTGAATTGGCGAAAGCGCGAGACCGTTAATCGCAATTTCACGCAGTTTCGCCTCGTTTACCGCATTGCCGCCGCCGGTACCGCCTAATGTAAAGGCCGGGCGGATTATTACCGGATAGCCTATTTCGTTGGCAAAATTGACCGCAGTTTCAACGTCTGTCGCAATAACTGAAGGAACACATGGCTGTCCGATTTTTTCCATGGTTTCCTTGAATATCTTTCTGTCTTCCGCCTTGTCGATGGTCTGTGGAGAGGAACCAAGCAGGCGGACATTCATTTTATCGAGGAAACCGTCACGGGCAAGCTGCATACACAAAGTCAGGCCTGTCTGTCCGCCGAGACCGGACAAAATACTGTCCGGGCGTTCTTTTTCGACGATCCGTTTTATGGTTGTGAGCGTCAGAGGCTCTATGTAGATTTTGTCCGCAATGTTTTTATCGGTCATTATAGTCGCGGGATTTGAATTGACAAGAACGATTTCTATTCCGTCTTCACGAAGCACGCGGCAGGCCTGCGTTCCCGCATAATCAAACTCGGCAGCCTGACCAATCACAATCGGCCCTGAGCCGATAACAAGAACTTTTTTAATATCTTTATTCAGAGGCATTTGCGTTTATCCTTTCCATGAAACGGTCAAACAGGAACGAAGTATCCAGCGGTCCGCCGCATGCTTCAGGGTGAAACTGCACGGAAAATGAATTGCCGTAATCTATTCCTTCGCATGTGCCGTCATTAACATTTATGAAGGAGCTGTTATCTGTAATTATTTCATAACCGTGGTTTTGGCTTGTTATATAAACTTTTCCTGTCTTTGTATCTTTGACAGGCTGATTTGATCCCCGGTGGCCAAATTTCAGCTTCTTCGATTTATAACCGTTTGCAAGAGCCATAAACTGATGCCCGATGCAGATGCCGAAAACAGTTACGCCGCTCTGCATGAGAGTGAGGACTGCCGCGATAATTCCCCTGTTTGCGGGATCGGCAGGATCTCCGGGGCCGCTGGAAAGCATAATGCCGTGCGGTTTCAGTTTTAAAATGTCCGCCGCGGCCGTATTATGGGGGAAAGTCCACACTTCGCAGTCCCGTGCGGCAAGAGCGGCTGTTATTCCGCGCTTTACCCCAAAGTCCAAAAGAGCCACGCGCTTCGATCCTTCGCTTACTTTTTCAACGCCGCGGGAAGAAACAGAGGCGACCGCATTCAGGACTTTATATGCTTTTGCTTCGGAGCGGTCTTTTGCTGTAGGCGGGGAAGACGTAATTTTGCCGTTCATTACACCGTTCTCGCGGATAATTTTTGTGAGAGCGCGTGTGTCGATGCCGTAAAGTCCGATAATACCGCGTTCTTTCAGAAAAGCGTCAAGATTTGTTTCACTTCTGAAATTTGATGGATTTTGGCAAGGCTGTTTTACAATGTATGCCCTTGCCCTGATATTGGCGCTTTCAAAATCGGAAGGAATGACACCGTAGTTGCCGATTAAAGGGAAGGTATGAAGGATAAACTGGCCGTAATAACCGGGGTCGGTGATGGTTTCCAAGTAACCGGTCATGCCTGTTGTAAAAACAATTTCCCCTGTAATATCACCCTGCGCACCGAAATATTTGCCTTCGAATGTTATCCCGTTCTCCAAAATCAAATATGCGGTGCCGCTCATTAATAACCGTCCTTAATACAGGCTAAAAAAAAAGGTTTTTTTTGTCAAGGCGTACAACTCTCGTTGCTCATGTATTCTTCTTGCGTTATAATAATAATATGGTTCAAAATTTACAAAGAACAGTAATCTTTGTTTTTCTTGCCTTGTTTTTCTCGCTGCTCCCGCTGGGCGCGCAATCTTTTTTCAGCGGACTTCAATGGTCATTCAACGGCAGTATGCAGTATTTTGCTTCCAACAACGGAGTCCAGGGCGCTGATGTTGGTACATTTACCCCTTCTGTCGGCGCTTCGGCAGCCTGGAATTTTTGGAGATTTCTCAGTCTGGAAATAACAGAAGATTTTTACTTTAAAAATTATGAGTACAATTCCACCCTTGAATACGCAATGGCATGTGGTCAGGAAAACCGTTCTGCGCTTGTCTTTGGTTTTGTGACAGGCGCTCAATTGACAGCGGCTGTTCCCTTTGGCAGCTCCGGCCTGAGGATGCGAATTTTCGCCGGTCCTGTTATGGATATAAGGATTGTAATGCTGGCCTGGGGTTTAAAGCACCCAGCTGATTTTACCGGCAAGATTGAAACCGATGCAAGAATGCAGACAGACGCCATCCGTAAATATTTCTGGAGTAACGGCAGATGGTTCCTGCCTGTTGCCGGCATTGGGCTGGATTTTCCGGCAAATGAAAAATTTTTAGTTGGGCTTGATCTTCGCTGCTGGTTCCCTCTTTACAGAATATC
>JAIRUY010000140.1 GCA_031254175.1 Treponema sp. | reverse complement strand
CACGCCGACACATTACGGATTTGTGCAACTGCTGCGGTAAATTATTCGTGGAGTTTTGCGAAGCAAACTCCATGATAGCCATTGCAAGCTGTTCGGTTCGTTTGCCGGGCAGCCAGTCTGAATTCTTCATAATCTGCTCCTTCCTGTATAAATTGTATGCCGGGGTTTATAAATCCCGGGCCATAATTTAGAAATAACGGCTTATAATTCATAAATTGCAGAGTATAATTTTTAAAGTGCAAACTGCGATTTTTACATTGCATGGCATAATTTATACCTTTTAAACCATAATTTACAAATTACGTTTTGCAATTTAAAGCTTTTGCTTCATAAGCTAAAGCCTTTAACTTGCAGGCTATAGCCTGTACCTTGTTTTGTCCTCCGGACAAAGCATTTTGCCAGCAAAACTCCACGAATAATTGCAACGCGCCGTCCTTAAAATGGTCCAGTCCACTCCGTACCATTCCATAAATACATCCCTCCAGCATTTTTCGCAAGGTAATATGTGCGGAATTGTCCGATTCTGCCTGTATCATGTCCGCTTATACTAAAATTAAAGCTGTTCATTCCTCCTGGAATGGTTATGCTAGTAAGGCCGTAACAGCCAGAGAGCGCCCATTGGTCGAGCCATTTAAGGCTGTCGGGAAAGATTATGCTGGTAAGGCTGTTAAGAAAGCCGAATGCAGAATAGGACATTATATCTACGGGTTTATATTCGTCGCTTTCGTTATCGCGAAAGTAATATGGAATTACTATGTCGTTGTCTGTTCCACTGTAGCCAGTGATGCTGTGACCTGTGGCGTAGAAACCATAGTTAAGCCCTTCAGTGGCGGTAGACGGGCGTGTACTAGTCACGCCGCAAAAACAGGTTCCTCTATCTTCGTCTGGTAAAGGAATATTTCCGGTTGCGTATACTACCCACACCCAATTGTGCCCAAGCGCTGGTAAAGGCTGTGTTTCATTTATGCCGCAGACATCACAATCTCTGGTTTCAAATCCTGATGTTGTGCAGGTTGCTGTAGAACCATACCACGTTCCTGAGTGATAACAATGCCTGCTCATTTGTACAGTTGCCTGATTGCTTCCGGCTTTTACGTCTATTACGGTTGTGCCTGTCGCGTACGGATCTCCATAATGCCGGGATTCTACTTCAATAATCCACCGCCCGGGCGCAAGCGAAAAACTTGCGGAATATTTGCCTCTGTCGAGGTAATGGGTTTGCGTACCATGCGGACCTGTTAATGTGATTGTGTGATCGAGCTGCATGAGTATACCGTTTGAGTCTGTCGGGGGATATTCCAGTCCGGTTGCCCTGCCATTGCCGCCCAGATTGATAAAAACATTTCCTGTTTCCCACTGGTTGGAACAGGCGGTGAGTGTAAGTATTAAAAAAGAAAAAAGGATTAGACTAACGATCAGTAACGGAGAACGGAGAACGGAGAACGGAGAACGGAGAACGGAGAACGGAGAACGGAGAACGGCACTCTTAAGTTTACCATAGTTTTACTCCTTTGGCTAGTGATTTGTTTAGTTGGATTATTGTACTACTTTCAGCATGGTGTTGTCAAACGGCTCCACATGGTGTTTTTTGGGGAATAATTTCAAGCAGCTGTTCGGAAACAGATAAAAATACATCAACTAAACAAGAGTCAAAATGTGAACCCTTTCCGCCTTTTATAATTTCCAGGGCTTTTTCATGCGTGAATGGTTTTTTATAAGGTCTCTCTGAGATTAACGCATCGTAAACATCAATTATTGCCATAATACGTGCCGGCAGCGGAATATTTTCACCGGCAATGCCGTATGGATAACCGGAACCGTCCCATTTTTCGTGGTGATAAACAGCAAATATATTGGCATAATTCAGGTATTCTTTTTCTCCTGTTTTTCTTTGTACTTCTTTTATTATTTCACCGCCAAAAACAGTGTGTTTTTTCATTTTTTCAAATTCTTCTTCAGATAACTTTCCGGGTTTCCGTAATATACTGTCATCTACCGCAATCTTTCCGACATCATGCAGCTGTGCCGATAAAATCATCTGTTCATTATCCCATGAAGCGGTTTGATCCTTGTATAACTCTTTATCAAGTATTGTATCAATAAATATTTTCATGTATCTGCTTGTCCTGTTTATATGGCCTCCTGTTGCATCATCACGGCGTTCAACCAATTCCGCTATGGTTTCCATAACAGCATTTTTTAGTTCAACAATATTTTTTGTTTTTTCACGAACCATATCTTCAAGATTGTCACTATAATTCCGCAGTTCGTTTTTCTGCTTTTCAATTTCTTTATTGGCCATGAAAATATTAACCTTGCTGTTGTAATACAATGTTTTTAATATAATGATCGCAACAAATGTAAAAAATACAAATTCCTGAGGACCTTCAAAGCGAAACCCTTTATCATGATATACAAGTATTGCCGCCGTCAAAACATAAAATAACACCGCAGATAAAATAAATATTTTTGGCTTAAAATCAGGCATAAACATACCTAAAAACAAAGTTACTGAAAATAAAAATATTGTAATATAATCTGTCCCGATAAAAAAAATATTCAACGCGGCATAAGCAAAATAATAAACAATAAATAAATAACACATAAACCACAGCATGCAGCGGTTGTTGAATTTTGAAAAAACACCTGTTAAAAAAAGAAATAAAATTGTGATAATGGTTAAGGGATACACTTCATAAAAGCTGGTTTTTGGAAGCTGATCCAAAGTGTCAGTATATGTATAAACAAATACATAAATTATTTTAATAATTGTTTGTAAAACAGATAATATCTTGATTCTAAACAAGCTGTTCTTTAATAATTCCTGATCAAACTGTTCTTTTAATTCAGCAGGAACAGATACTATGGCATTTTTTACAGATGTCAGATAATTACTATATCTAAAAAGTTTTTTCACTATAATATCAGTTAAAATCCTTCTGTCGTATTTTATTTCTTTGTATCTTGCCGCTTATGGTTTTTGGAAGTTCAGGCACAAACTCAACGATACGCGGATACTTGTAGGGAGCGGTAACCCGCTTGACATGATTTTGAAGTTCACGAATCAAATCATCCGATGCGGAAAATCCGCGCGCAAGCACAATGGTCGCTTTCACAACCTGTCCGCGCATTGTATCCGGAGCGGCGGTTACCGCACATTCAAGTACGCCGGGATGTTCCATCAAGGCGCTTTCTACTTCAAACGGGCCGATACGGTAACCCGAACATTTTATTACATCATCGTTTCGGCCGACAAACCACAGATAACCGTCGTCGTCACGCCATGCCATATCCCCTGTTTGATAGATTCCGTTTTGCCAGCTTTTTGCGGTAATTTCCCTGTCTTTCCAGTAGCCGCGGAAAACACCGGGAGATGCCGAAGCGCCGATTACTGGAATTGCGTTGTCAGGATTTCCGCCCTCAATTTCATACATATTTTTGCCGGCGCGTGTGATGCTCATGTTGCCGACAATACCTTCATCACAAACTTCTCCGTCTTCATCAAGCAATTTTAAATCAAAAAGCGGCGCGGGTTTTCCCATTGAACCGGGTTTAACAGGAAGCCATTTAAACACAGCGGCCATAACCGAAGTTTCAGACTGGCCGAATCCTTCGCGCACTTCAAGGCCGGTAAGTTCCAGCAATTTATTGTAAACCTCCGGGCTTAACGGCTCCCCGGCGACAGATGTATGACGGATAAAACTGAAATCATAACCGGAAAGATCTTCCTTGATAAGATAGCGGAAAACCGTCGCAGGAGCGCAGAAGGTTACCGGCCGCAGTCTCTGGATGGCGTCTAACATTCCTTTGGGCGTAAATTTTTCTGTATCGTAAACACCGACAACCGCACCGCAGATCCACTGGCCGTAGATTTTTCCCCATGCGAATTTTGCCCAGCCGGAATCTGTTTGAGTCAGATGGACTGCGTTGTCTTCGACACAATGCCAATATTTGGCTGTAACAATGTGTCCGAGCGCAATACTGTGGTTATGCAGCACCATTTTTGGCATCCCTGTTGTGCCGGAAGAAAAATAAACAAGCATTGGGTCAGTTGCCAGAGACGGGATTCTGTCTAAATTTTCGTCTGCTTTTTCGATCTCCGCTCTTATATCAAAAAAACCATCGGGAATGTTACTGCCGGCAACCGCAATTTTTTCCAGTCTTTTGCAGCCTTTACGGGAAACGGCAATATTTTCAAGCAATTCCCTGTCGTCAACAGTTATTAAAAGTTTTACATCCGCAATATTACAGCGGTACTCAAGGTCATTGGCTGTCAGCTGATATGTACCGGGAATGCAAATCGCCCCGATTTTCATAAGAGCGCACATAAGTATCCAGACTTCTGGGCGCTGCTTGAGGATCAGCATAACCACATCGCCTTTTTTTACACCTAACGCAAGGAGCGCATTTGCCGCCTTGTCTGAAAGACGTTTGATTTCCGCAAAAGTAAAAGATTTTACTTCTTCCGTATCATCTGTCCACAAAAGAGCGATTTTTTCCGGCTGAAGAGCTGCCCATTCATCTGAAACATCATAGGCAAAATTAAAATTATCAGGCACATTACACCTGTAATTTTCATAAAAATCTTCGTAGCTTTTAAAATCTGTTTTTGGGCAGTAGCGGGAAAGTATTTCATTCATGTGTTATTCCTGAATAATTGTAAGAAACTGGGCTGTTCCGTCTACAGCGTGCTGTCCATGAGGAAGACAGGCATCAAAATAAATTGAATCTCCGGCATTCAGGATATATTCTGTTTTTCCAACAGTCACCTTCATCCGGCCTTCAATTACATAGTTAAATTCCTGTCCCGAATGGGAAACAAATGCCGCCTCAGCCTTTGATGAATCAAGTAATACAAGCAGGGGCTCCATGGTTCTGTTTTTAAAGTTATACGCAAGACTTGAAAACTCGTATCCGGGGTAACGCTCAATTTGAACGCCCTTGCCCCTGCGGCACACAGCGGCGCTGGCCATCCTTGCCTCATCTCCTGTCAAGAGGACAGTAACATCAGTCCCAAGCCTGTTGGCTATTGTGTATAAAACGCTAATCGATATGTCCAGACTTCCGTTTTCATAATCTATGTATGTCTCATAAGGAACATTAATATCTTTTGCCATATCAAGGGCGCTTATGTCCAGAATTTCCCTTAATTCCTTTATTCGATCCGGAATACGCGCTGCTTTTTCATTCATGTATACTCCTTTAAGCTTCTGCCTGTGATTTTGTCTTTCTCATCACGAATTTCTACAGGAAGCATTATATATTTATCATCGTAATAATCAAACCGGCGTTTGTCAGTTTTTATACCGGCAATTTCTTTATTTTCTATTGCCTTTACAAAATCTGCAATACTTCCAAGTTTTTTTTCAAAATATACTCCAAAAATTTCACCATTGTTTATGTCATCAGCATTATGAATATCAGATCCCGCAAGCATGGGTTTGCCCATTTTCTTCGCATAACGAAAGGCAAAAGCGTCTGCTTCATATTCATTGCCGCCGTTTGCAACTTCGATTGCATCTACACAACCTGCTGAAAGAACTATCCGGTCGATATAAAAACGCTGCCTGAACGGATGCGCCTGCACAACACAACCGCCGGCTTCCTTTACTGCACGGTACTGCTCTCCCCTTGTCCAGTTGCGGACTTCCGGATGTTCAAGAAGCCAAGCCTTATCAAGTCCATAAACAAGATAATCATCACAGCAGTCAAAGGTTTCTTCCCAGCCGAAGAAAACATCCAGCCCCTGGCGGTCGCCTTCCTTTTTTGCTTCTTCATAACCCTGACAGAATCTGTTTACCCACATTTTCCACGGAAGCTTTCTGGAAACACTGCAATTCGCATTATAAAAATGATCGGTTACTATTATCCCTGAGTAACCTTTATTCTTATAACCTGCAATATAATCTGCTCCTCCGGAAACCGCGCACTTGCTTGCTTTAGCCGTATGGAGGTGAATTTCGTATAGGTAAGCCACAATAATTAAAGCATAACAAAAAACAGCAATGGATGACTAGCCGTCTTTTGATGATGTTAATAGTATGTTATCCGGTAATCTCTCACTTTTTTAAATCCAAGCCCTGAGTATAATTTTTGCGCCGGGATGTTGTTTTTCTTTACAAAAAGAGTTATCCCCTTTCCCTGATTTATGAACGGCACGATAAATTCTTTTGTCATCCGGCGCGCAATTCCCATGCCGCGAAAATCAGGGTGGATATAAACGCCGCCTATCTGGCATCTATTAAATGAAAATGTACTGACATTGATTTTCCCAACCATAATACCGTTAAGTTCCGCTGTCAGTATTTGGCCTTTTGCAATAATGTTTGCAAGATTTACTCTGCTTGATGCCGGGCTAAAAACCGATCCTCTGTGCAGGACTTCTTCCTTTTCATAACCTGCCTGCAAAGGGGCAGCTTTATCCAAATCGATCATTTTAGGCGCACGCAGCACTAAATTTTCAGGGCAAGGACGATCTGTTCCCAAAGGCAAATCATCAAGAGCCATAAGATCATAATCAAAAACATCGATAATTTTCCTGCCCATTTTTTCTATTGCGTTTTCAAGAATCATAACCTCGTTTTTAAGCCCCTGTACGGAATGGATTTTTTTAGTACGAAAAAAACTTTTTAAAAACCGAGGTGCGGGGATTTCCTCCAAACCGCACAACACAGGCATCAACGTGCTTCTGGAGTTTATTATCAACGCGGAAAATCTTTTGGTCTCTGCCGGTATTTTTTTAAAACCCGGGAACTGCTGGTGCTGAAGCGCCCAGACACAATCTCTTGAAGGCACACGAGAAAGAAATCTTCCGCATGCGTTTACATAGTCGTTTTCCCAATCGCACAGCATATTTTCTACATGAAAAATATCCCTGTCTTTCATTTTCTTCCAGGAATAATTGCCGCAGAAATATTTATTCATAAGGAAGGATACCCAGAGCCGGAATTCTACCGGTTATTGCCGAAAACCCCGAAGCAAAAGATTCCGGCGCGTAACTGTATACTGCTACAGCTCCTGTAACCCATGGAACGCTTTCCAGATGAACAGGATTTAATACGGAAAGAACAATCACTCTTTTGTTTAAATTCCGCAAATTCCGCAATATTCGCAAATCGGAATTGTCGGCAAGGCAGAAAATAACCGTATCAGCGTTACGCGCATAAGGGATAATATCATCAGGGCTTGTCCCGGAAGAATAACGGTAAATGCCCGCGTCAGGAAACGCTGCCCTGCCGTATGTAAAAAAATCGGAGTATCTTCCCGCGAGAAGAACTCTGCCCGCTCTTTCTCTTGTTACGGGAAAAACAGAAGAAGCCGGATTCGGTTTTACAATTGTAACGCTTCTCGCGGCAAGATTCAGGAAAAAGGCGGAACCTTCCGGATCGGGAAGTTCATTTTCCACCCTTTGAAGATCAGGAATATAAGGAACGCTTTTTTCACCGCGCAGATTCTTCAATTTGAGCTCCAGTATTCTTCGGACGGAATTTCTTACACTCCGGCGGAAATCTTCTTCTTCCCTCATTGAACCAAGCAAGAAAGTCCATACCGTATCATAAAGAAAAGGCGTGCTTGAAAACATAATTATATCGTTACCTGCAACGATAGCCTGTTTTGCCGTACGCGAAAGAGAGCCAAGATGCGATGTGGCGCCTTCCATCATTATATCATCGGTTATTACAACCCCTTTAAAGCCAATCTTGTCGCGTAACACATTTTTCAAAAACCATGGAGAAAGGGATGCCGGCGTATTCTGCGCCTCCGTCATCGGGAAGGCAAGATGGCCGCTCATAATTACCGGAATTCCTTCCGCTGTGAGCATTCTGTAAGGAATAAGCTCCCTTTCCCAGAGTGTTTCAAATGAAATGTGAATTCTCGGAAGTATGCCGTGGGAATCAAGATGCGTGTCACCGTGACCGGGATAATGTTTTGCTGTGGGTATAACTCCGGCATCAAGCTGACCTCTCATAAAGGCAGCGCCCAGAATACCTGAGCTCACAGGATCACTTCCAAAAGCCCTCGGGCCAATCAGTTCCGAATTCCTGTTGGTAAAAAGATCTACAGTCGGCGCAAAGTTCATATTGATGCCGAGAAGGGCAAGTTCTTTTCCTATATATAAACCGGAAAGATACGCATCTCTTGGATAAGCCGAAGCGCCTATTGCCATGTTTCCCGGTGTTTCACTTGTGCTTCCCTTAACGTGCCGAATCCATCCGCCTTCCTGATCCGTTGCAATAAAAAGCGGAATGTTAAAATGTCCGGCAAGGCTTGCCTGCTGCAACTGGCCGACCGCTCTTGCAAGTCTTTGCGTATCTGTAGTATTCCATCCAAATATTTTTACTCCGCCGATATTTCTGATGCGAATCCAATCCAGAATAAGCGGCGAAGGGTCTTCTCCAACCCATCCGAACATAAGCACCTGCGCAAGCGCCTGTTCATCTGTCATTGCGTTTTCGATAGCGGCGGCAAGTTCCTCAGGAGAGCCGGAATCAAAAAAACTTAAAGAGAAAAGAGGAAAACTCAAAAACAGCCAAACAGCGCAAAACAAAGTGAAAAATGTTCTCAATTTTTATTCCTTGAATTTATCCCGTCAATATACTCAGCTGCTTTGTGAGCTGCCATTGCGCCGTCAGCAGCCGCTGTTACTACCTGCCTGAAAGCGCCGGAACGGACATCACCTGCGGCGAATAAGCCGGAAATGTTAGCTGCCATATTCTGATCTGTAATGATATAGCCGTTTTCATCAAGATTGACATTTATTTCGCCGCAGACCAATTGTGTCTGCGGAACAGTCCCGGCAAAAATAAAAACCGCGTCTGTCTCTTCTTCGTAAACTCTTTCAGTCTTTGTATCTGACAGAATAACTGATTTTACCTTTTGCCCGCCTTTGATTTCTTTTATTACCGTATTAAAACGCACTTTTATATTGGGATTATTCAAGGTTCTTTCAGCAAGAGCTTTCTGCGCGCGGAAACTGTCACGGCGGTGAACAATCGTTATCTTGTCTGTCAGATTGGAAAGGTATCGCGCTTCATCACACGCCGCATCTCCGCCGCCGGCCACAAAGATTTTTTTCCCCCTGAAAAAATTGCCGTCACAGGTAGCGCAGTAGGAAACGCCTCTTCCTGCAAACTCTTTTTCACCCGGTATATCCAAAAGACGAGGTTTGGAGCCTGTTGCAATAATCACCGCGGCAGCTTTTAATGTTTTTTCGTCAGAAAGATAAACAGAAAAAACATCTTCTTCTTTTTTCAGCGAACTTGCAAAACCGGTTAGAAAAGACGCTCCGAAATTTTCCGCCTGCCTGTGAAGATCCATTGCAAATTCATAACCTGATTTTGGACCGGAAAGAATTTTTCCAGACGCGTCAAGCTGTCCGGCATTGCCGGGATAATTTTCAAGTACATCGATAACCAAAGCCTGTCCGCCGGAAGCAAGCTGTTCAATAACAAGCGTCTTTAGATTTGCCCTTGCTCCGTACAGCGCTGCTGTAAGACCTGCAGGACCTGCGCCAATAATTATTAAATCTGCATCAAAATGAGACATTCCAATCTCCGCTTCTTGAGTTTCGATATTTCCTATTGTATAATAAATTGTGAATAAAAAAACCGCAATAGTATTAATAATTACGGTAATTTCGCCTTTTATTTTACGCCCTGTCTTAGCTCAAAATTCGCAAAACGTTTCTTTTCCGCGCCTTCATCCTGAAGCAAAAGCGCTTGAATATTATCATCTGGGCAGGCAGAATAACGGCTATTCATGGATACAACTTGCCGAAATAAGTTTATGGGCTTCAGGAGATTCTTCCGCTGCCGGCCTTGCAAGAATACGGGAACTTGCTGAAAGATTAAATAATTCAAATGAACTTCCGTCTTCTGCAAGAGAAAGGGCAGAGTTCATCCTTACATACCTGCACAGAAATACTTTGCGGACTTATTCCATCAATCAAACCAGAGTAGATACCATTTTTGCAAACGGAAATTTTAACTGTGTCTCTTCCGCAGTTCTTTATATGCTCCTGTGCAATTCTGCCGGTATTGATACAAGCGGTGTTGTAACAAAAGACCATTCTTTTGTTACGGTGCATATTAACGGAGAGAATATTGATGTTGAAACTACAAACCGTTTTGGATTTGATCCCGGAAACAGAAGGGAATTTCACGATCAATTCGGAAGATTGACAGGCTTTAGTTATGTTCCGGCGCGGAATTACCATGACCGCCAGACAATCAGTAAAATAGAGCTGATCTCTTTGATTTTAAACAACAGAATCAGCGAGTTAGAAAAACAGAACCGTTATTCGGATGCCGTTCAGCTCGCTTTTGACAGGGCGGCTCTGCTTTACGGTGAAACACTAACAATCAATACAGGAATCAATTCACGAGGTTTGTTATTCGAAGATCCGCGCATAGAACTGTTAAACAGACTTTTTAATTACGGTACATGGCTCTTGAGAACAAACAGGGAAGAAGACAGTCTTCGCTGGGCAGCGGAAATCGCTTCCAGATTTCCGGATGATCGCTGGCAGGAATTTATTCTTGCGGCAGTAAACAATCGAATTACAAGATTCATACGGGAAGGCAAAACAAATGAAGCCAGAAATTTTCTGGAAATATATAAAACCAATATTTTGTATGCAAATTATTCACAGCTGGATTCAATCATTACTGACGCGGAGCTGTTAAGAAGCGCCAATCAAATCCTAACTGCCGCTGACGGCGATGCTGTTGTTAATGCCATTGTTAATGCGCGCAGCAGCGGTAAAATTACTGAAAGACGTGCAGCAG
>JAIRUY010000131.1 GCA_031254175.1 Treponema sp. | reverse complement strand
ATCTGTTACCAGACGGATAAAATCATCACCAGCCTGTTCTGAAGAGACAAGTTCCAAAGGGACAGCCCTGCCAAGGTAGCCAAGCATTGTTGCGCCTTGCTTAATTGTGTAGCATCCTGTGAATATGACGCAGACGGCTAAAAGTGACATTATAGTTAATATTACCGGTAAATGATAAAACTTCATGTTGTTCATTATACCGTATTTCGCCTTTACAGTTCTGTTTTTATCGTGAGGCAATGCGTTCTATTGACTTTTGCATATTCACGGTATAAATTATCATATATGTTATTCAGTTTTGGCTATGTTTCAGAACACTGGATTTGGGTTGCTCTTGTTGTAATTTTTGTCGTTATTGAAGTATGTACCTTAGGGCTTACCACAATCTGGTTTGCTTTGGCGGCGTTCGTTATGATATTTCTCTCCTTTCTGCCGATTCCGTTTGTTTATCAATTTATAATTTTTTTGGTGATTTCCGCAGTATTGCTGATTTTTACCCGTCCTGTCGCTGTCAAGAAATTTAAATCCGGCAAGGTAAAAACCAATGTAGACAGCCTTGCAGGTATGAATGCCCTTGTTACAAGAGAAATAGGTGAATTTAACAGCGGCGAAGTTAAATTAAACGGTCAGATTTGGACAGCGCGTTCGGAAGACAGTTCTGTCATTAAAGAAGGAATCAGGTGCGAAGTAGTGCGCATTGAGGGTGTTCAGGCAATCGTTCGTCCAATACAATAATAAAAAGAAAAGAGGTGAATATGTATCCAATTATTTTTATTTCGGCTTTTATTCTGCTGGTGATAATCTCCAATATCAGAATTGTTTCCCAGTCAAATGCTTTTGTCATTGAAAGACTGGGCTCTTACAATTCAACATGGGCTACAGGTATTCATGTGAAGATACCGTTTATTGACAGGATAGCAGCCCGCGTTACCCTGAAAGAACAGGTGGCTGACTTTGCTCCTCAGCCTGTTATCACAAAAGATAATGTAACAATGATGATTGATTCGGTTCTTTATGTGCAAATTACCGATCCTAAACTTTATACTTACGGTATTATCAATCCTTTTAACGCAATAGAAAATCTTGCTACAACTACACTCAGAAATATTATCGGAGAGCTGGAACTTGATGAAACTCTGACCAGCCGTGACATGATCAATAACCGTATGCGAATTGTCCTCGACGAAGCCACTGACCCGTGGGGAATCAAGGTTAATCGTGTTGAAGTAAGAAATATTACCCCGCCTAAAAGCATTCAGGAAGCTATGGAAAAGCAGATGCGCGCCGAGCGTGAACGCCGTGAGTCGATACTCAAAGCGGAAGGTGAAAAACAGTCTGCAATTCTTGTTGCCGAAGGACAGAAAGCATCGGCCATTCTCAAGGCTGAAGCGGAAAAGGCAGCTGTGATTCTTCAGGCCGAAGCGACCAAGGAAGCGCAGATCCGTGAAGCGGAAGGCGAGGCGCAGGCGATTCTCAATGTGCAAAAAGCAACGGCCGATGGTCTTGCCATGATCAAAAGCGTGAATGCCGATGAACCGTTGATTAGATTAAAAAGCCTTGAAACTTTACAGAAGGTAGCCAATGGTCAGGCGACAAAAATTATTATTCCGTCAGAAATTCAAAATCTTGCGGGACTGGTTACAGGGATAACGGAGCTTGTAAAGAAGTAATACTCCAGTATAATGTTTATATGATAAATATTGCTTTTACCGGGGGAGGGACAGGAGGGCATATTTATCCGGGACTGGCTGTCGCTTGTGAATTAAAAAAATTACTTGCTGATGAAATGCCTCCCGGTTCTGAATGCAGATTGTTCTGGATTGGCTCTTCTTCCGGTATGGATCGCCTCCTTGTAGAAGAAGCTGGCATCGAATTCTTCGGCATCCCTTCAGGGAAACTCAGGCGTTATTTTTCGCTGAAAACCATTGTTGATTTCTTTAAGGTTATAGCTGCCTTTTTCGCGGCAAGGAAAATTCTTAAAAAACAAAAAGCAGTCTTGCTTTTTTCCAAAGGCGGCTTTGTAAGTGTTCCTCCGTGTGCGGCTGCCGCGTCCCTTGGCATTACTGTCTTTACACATGAGTCTGATTTCAGCCCCGGCTTGGCGACAAGAATCAATGCCCGTTTTGTATCACAAACCGGAGGCAGGATTTTTACGGCTTACGAAGATACAGAGAATTTTTTCGGCGAAAATATGCGTGATCGTATAACGGTATGCGGAAACCCTGTGCGTTTCGCTTTTCGCAGCGCGGATGCCGCAAAGGGCAGGGCCTTTTTGGGTATTGAAGAAAAATCGGCGCGTATTCTTCTTGTTCTTGGCGGCAGTCAGGGAGCGCGTGAAATCAATGAACTTATCCGCGCTGCCTTGCCGGAATTGACAGAAATTTACACTGTTGTTCATCAGACAGGCCCAAAACATGAGTGGGATCTTGGCGCAGGCGAAAAATATAAACCCTTTCCGTATATAAAAAACGAGCTTCCCGATGTAATGGCAGCGGCGGAACTGGTGCTTGGAAGAAGCGGAGCCGGGATTTGGGAATGGGCAGTGTCAGGAAAGCCCATGATTCTGATACCTTTAACCGGCTCAGGGACAAGAGGAGATCAAGTTGAAAATG
>JAIRUY010000114.1 GCA_031254175.1 Treponema sp. | reverse complement strand
AGCTTGTATAAACGGAAAGAATTTCATTGAAAAGATCACGATTGCAAAAAATATTGTCTTTTTCAAAAATAGCCAAAAGCGCTTTCGCAATGGTTTCCCTGCTGATTTTCTTTATCTTTTCAAGAACAAAGACTATTTCAATCAGTGCCACATCAGATATAGTCAGATTTTTCTCAGTGTCTATGATTTGAGTTATTATTGCAGTTTGTTCCGGTACATCATCCAAAAGCCAGCGCAGAAGACAGTTTGTATCAAGGCTTGGCATACCGCTCCCGTGCATGGGCTTCCCAACCGTCGCCAGATGCTGTTTCTGCCGCTAATGTGCCATTTTGGATCATTTCTTCTTGCAAAAGCAGCCTGACCTCATCAATTTTGTCAAATGCGGGGATGTCAATTTTTACCGTAGCTTTAACGCCGCTTGGAGCGGAACGTGGCACTTCGAGAGAAATCCGGTAATCAGCCGGAATTTCTACGGTTTGCGTAATGGTCATATATTTCTCCACAAGAAAAGTATAGCATGAAAAAGGGCAGAGAGCAATAAACGCTGTGCGGTGCAGGCGGATAGCACCGGTTCCTTTACGAACCTCATAAAGATAGTTATACTGATAAAGCTATGGCGCAATTCTCCTCTTTTTTCCGTTCGTTCCTTCCCTTTTTGCTGCTTTTTTGCGCTGCCGCTCCTGTGATGTCTCAAACATTTACAGAAGGCGGCACTGTTCCTCTGGACAGAGGCGCTTTTCTCTATATTCTTACAGATGTAAATAGAATGCGCCCTGTTATAGACATTCTCCCCATTAGAGAATTAAAAAACTGGCAGGCCTTACTTGTCCTTGATCGTACAGATACCGCCGCCACCGCTTTATACAACAGAGCGTCAGGACGGCATTTTCAACTTGCGGGGTGGGGCAATTATCCCAGTTTTACTGCCAGCATTGCCCTGTTTCTTCACAGGAACTGGAAATTGATACACGCCAATACAGGCAGTTATTGGTTTTCCGATGTAGACAGACTATCTGTAAGAATAGCGTCAAGGCAAATTTATGCTCTTGCCTGGCGCACCGAGCGTGCCAGCCCTGTGCCTTTGACGGCCAACGCGCAAATACCGGAAGGATTTATTAATTTCAGAAACCGAGGCGGCGCTTCAGCCCCTTTATCGCTGTGGATGGAAAACCCTGCCTCCATGTTAAATATGATGTTTTTAATGGAAAGAATACGTCTTCGGTTTACTTCCGAAAAGCTTTATCTCAATTTATATCCTGATGAAAATAATCTTTATAAAGCGGATTTAAGGCTGCTTTTTGAAAATCATACTCAGGCAAGGGAATTTACGGAAAATTTGTACTCAATTAACTATATTCCGTCGAATGAATCCAATTTGGTTGTGAAAAAGCTCTTTTTTGCAACCAATCCGGTATTAAGTAACAGAACGCTTGATTTTTATTCTGATTCTTTATCAGAAAGTGAGATAATTTTTCTTTTGAATTTTTTCCTTTCATACTGGAGATTTTCCTGAAATGATTTTTTATAAATTTTTCCCAAAACCTCTTTACTTTTTTTTCATTTTTTATAGATTTGAGCTTATCCTCTTGTTTTAATTAGATTGGATATTTTTGTACTGGCCGCCGGAATGGATTTTTTTGGCAGGCTGTAACTTTAAGGAGTTTTTTACGAATGCCTACTATTAACCAATTGGTTCGTTTTGGACGGCAAAAGGTTACTACCAAGACGAAATCTCCGGCTTTAAAGTCCTGCCCTCAGAAGAGGGGAGTTTGCACTCGTGTAATGACTGTAACGCCGAAAAAGCCCAATTCAGCCCTCCGGAAAGTAGCTCGTGTGCGCCTTTCCCACGGAACCGAAGTAACCGCCTATATTCCCGGAATTGGCCACAATTTACAGGAACACTCTGTAGTATTAGTCAGGGGCGGACGCGTTAAAGACCTCCCCGGTGTAAGGTATCACATTGTTCGCGGAGCAAAAGATACATTAGGCGTGACAGACCGCAAACGCGGCCGGTCAAAATACGGCGCAAAAAGGCCGAAGGCTTAAGGTATATATATGGGAAGAAAGAAAAAAACGATAGATCGGGGGATCCTGCCGGATCCCAAATACAACAGTATTGTTATTTCCAAGTTTGTTAACAGAATGATGTGGGAAGGCAAACGTGCTTTAGGCTTGCGCATTGTTCATGACGCGCTTGAGACTCTTCAGTCAAAAACAGAAAAAGAACCCCTTGAAGTTTTTCTCAAAGCTTTAGATAATGTTAAACCGGTAATAGAAGTCAAGTCCCGGCGCGTAGGCGGGGCGACTTATCAGGTTCCTGTTGAGATTCGTGACACCAGGCGGGAAGCCTTGGGGATGCGCTGGATTATCAGCGCTGCACGCGCCCGTTCAGGAAAAGGCATGGGAGACCGTCTTGCGGCGGAACTCCTGGATGCGTATAATAACACTGGAACCGCCTTCAAAAAGAAGGAAGACACGCATAAGATGGCCGAGGCAAATAAAGCCTTCGCACATTATAGATGGTAAGCAAAGGCGCAGCTTTTGCTTTAGGATATTTTGTGTTATCCAATGATAGCTTACAAAATTCCATGAATAGTAGTTGGCTTAGGTTTAGTTGTACCTGTGACACTACGTCCAAACCGCTCATCTTGTGATTATTTATCACAAGATGAGACAGGTGGAACGAATGTGGATATTTTTCCGCAGACAATGTTTTTAGTGCATTGATCGTTTCCCCCTCATTTATGATATTTCGCCGTCTGGCCACGCACCGTTGGTTATGTGATTAGGCGCGGATTTAGCATATAGAGTATTATAAGTGCCCATTAAGGAGGACACAAAATGGCAAAGGATAAATTTAATAGAACCAAGATCCACATGAATGTCGGAACGATTGGTCACGTTGATCACGGTAAGACCACTCTTTCTGCGGCTATTACCGCGCACTGTGCCAGAAAATTCGGCGACAAGGTAATGAGTTACGACCAAATCGACAATGCTCCGGAAGAAAAAGCCCGCGGTATTACAATCAATACCCGCCACCTTGAGTATCAGTCGGATAAACGCCATTATGCGCACATCGACTGCCCGGGACACGCCGACTATATCAAAAACATGATCACAGGCGCTGCCCAGATGGACGGCGCTATTCTTGTTGTCTCAGCGCCAGATTCTGTTATGCCCCAGACCCGCGAGCACATTATTCTCGCCCGTCAGGTCGGCGTTCCCCACATGATTGTATTTCTCAACAAAATCGATCTTCTTGACGATCCCGATCTTGTTGAACTGGTCGAAGAAGAAGTAAAGGATGTTCTTACAGCTAACGGTTTCCCCGGCGACAAGACCCCAATCATCAAAGGTTCGGGCTTTAGAGCAATGTCAGAGCCGGACAATCCCGAAGCGCAAAAATGTATTGAGGAACTGCTTACCGCAATGGACAGTTATTTCCCCGATCCGCAGCGCGACTCGGACAAGCCGTTTATTATGCCGATTGAAGACGTATTTACCATTCAGGGAAGAGGTACAGTTGTTACCGGCAAGGTAGAACGCGGTATTCTTAAACTCAACGAAGAAGTTGAGATTGTCGGTATCAAACCCACAAAGAAAACAGTTATTACCGGTATTGAAATGTTCAATAAACTACTTGACGAAGCGCAGGCCGGCGATAACGTAGGTACTCTTCTTCGCGGTGTTGATAAAAAAGAAGTTGAAAGAGGGCAAGTTCTTGCGAAACCCGGTTCAATTCAGCCTCACAACAAATTTAAGGGCCAGATTTACTGTCTGTCCAAAGAAGAAGGCGGAAGACACAGTCCGTTCTTTACCGGTTACAGGCCGCAGTTCTATTTCAGAACTACAGACATCACGGGAACAGTTAAACTTCCTGAAGGTAAAGAAATGGTCATGCCCGGCGACAATTCCGAAGTTATCGGCGAGTTGATTCATCCGATAGCAATGGAAAAAGGTCTTCGTTTTGCTATCCGTGAGGGCGGCAAAACAGTAGCCTCCGGTACAGTTACCGAAATTATCGAATAAGAGGGATTTTCCGGCACCTAAGAATTTAGGTGCTGGATTGTTTTGGAGGAATGATGGCAAAGGAAGGAATTCGCGTAAGACTGCGCGGCTTCGATGTTGAGTTGATTGATCAGAGCGCAAAATCTATCGCTACGGCAGTAAGAAAAGCCGGAGCTAAAGTGACAGGTCCGATCCCGCTGCCGACCAGAATTAACAAGGTGACGGTATTGCGTTCACCGCATGTTAACAAAAAGAGCCGCGAACAATTTGAGATGCGGACTCATAAACGATTGATCGACATAATTAATCCCTCCGCGGAAGTTATGGATTCTTTGATGAAACTTGAGCTCCCAGCCGGTGTGGATGTGGAGATCAAACAATAAAAACGCAGACGGTTTTGTCCGGGCAGATTGCTTTTTAAATGCCGGGGCTGAATAACGTGCGACTAAATGGAGTACTGCAATGTTAGGGCTTTATGCCAGAAAAGTTGGGATGACTCAAATATTTGATGATGCCGGGAATTTGCTGCCGGTAACAGTGATGCGTTTTGATCCAAACGTTGTTATCGGAAAAAAAACGAAGGATGCGGACGGTTACGCGGCTATAGTTGTTGGAATAGACGATGCAAAGAAAAATCGTGTAACAAAATCCCGTGCCGGACAGTTCCCTGAGGATATCCAGCCAAAGAAACGTATTCGCGAATTACGCGATTTTGAAAAAGAAGTAGCTGTGGGAGATACTCTTGGAGTAGAAGTGCTGGAAGGCATCAGATATGTTGATGTTTCGGGCATTTCTAAGGGTAAGGGTTTTCAGGGTGTTGTAAGACGTTACGGTTTCGGCGGAGGACGCAAAACACACGGCTCAAAATTCCACCGTGAACCGGGGTCTACAGGCCAGAATACATATCCCGGAAGGACTTTTAAAAACAGGAAATTGCCTGGCCGCATGGGACGTGAAAAGGTAACAATGTTAAGCCTTAGAGTAGTAAAAATAGATTCCGAAAAACAACTTCTTATGGTCAGGGGCGCTGTTCCTGGCATAAATAAGAGTTTGGTTTTTGTCCGCTCTGCGGTCAAGAAAGGACGGTAAACGATGAACTGTAAAGTGTATTCAAAAGAAGGAAAAGAACTTCGTACCATTACTCTGGATGATGCAGTTTTCGGCCTGCCTGTTAATGAGGATTTGATTTGGTACGCAATAAATAATGAACTTGCCAACAAACGGCAGGGGAATGCCTGCACAAAAGGCCGCGCCGAAGTTCACGGTTCAAACGCAAGACCGTATAAACAAAAAGGCACCGGCCGCGCCAGAAGAGGTGATAAAAAGTCACCAATACTTGTAGGCGGCGGCACAATCTTCGGACCGAAACCCAGAGATTTTTCTTATTCAATGCCAAAAAAAGCAAAGAGGCAGGCGCTTAAATCAATTCTTAGCTTAAAAGCCCAAAGCGATACATTAAAAATTATCGAAGATTTTTCAGTAGAATCCGGCAAAACAAAAGATCTGGCAAAACTGCTTGAAAAATTTGAATATGGAACAAGGACTGTTTTAGTCCTAAAGGATGATGACCCCATGCTCAAACGCGCGGCGGCCAATATTCCATGGCTTAGTTATCTTTCTTATAATCGTCTGCGTGCTCATGATCTGTTCTACGGTCGTCAAGTGATTATGCTTGAAACAGCCGCAAAAAATCTTAATGAGTTTTATAAAGATGCTCATAGTGGAGCGAAGGAGGCCGGTAAATGATGTACCACGAAGATATTTTACTTGAACCGGTGCTTTCCGAAAAGGCAAATCAACTGCGCGAAGAAGGAAAGTATGTTTTTAAGGTAGCCCAGAATGCTACAAAAACACAAATTAAGGAAGCGGTAAGCAAATTATTCAATGTGCATCCCATTTCCTGTACGACAATGGTTGTGGGCGGCAAACCAAAAAGGCAGCGTAACCGCAAAGGGTATACTTCAACTTGGAAAAAGGCAATTGTCCGGCTTCCAAAAGAAGAGAAGATTTCAATCTTCGAAGGCGTATAAAGGCAGATATTTATGGGTATTAAAACATACAAACCGATTACACCCGGAATGCGTCAATGGGCAAGTCTTGATTTTTCAGACTTAACTAAAGGCGCGAAACCGGAAAAAAATCTGACAAAGGGAAAGAAAAAAGGTTCCGGCCGCGACTCTTTTGGAAGGATCAGCGTCCGGCACAAAGGCGGCGGTCATAAGCGCCGTTACCGTGAAATTGATTTCAGGCGGGACAAACTCAATGTTCCCGGTAAGGTTGCCTCACTTGAATATGATCCGAACCGCAGTTCTAATATTGCGCTGATTTTTTATAAAGACGGTGAGAAACGTTACATTATCGCGCCAAAAGAATTAAAAGTAGGCGCGACCGTTATAAGCGGTCCGGATGCTTCCATTGAGCCGGGCAACGCTCTTCCTTTGGAAAACATTCCTCTCGGATTTACTGTATACAACATAGAGATGACTTTGGGTAAGGGCGGACAGTTGGTGCGTTCCGCCGGAACCGGCGCTCTTGTCGCCGCCAAGGAAGGAGATTATGTTACTGTAAAACTGCCATCAGGCGAGATGCGTATGATATTCAAGAAATGTTATGCGACAATCGGCAGCGTCGGCAATGAAGATCACATGAATACAATAATGGGAAAGGCCGGCCGTAAACGCTGGAAAGGCGTACGCCCTTCAGTCCGCGGTATGGCAATGAATCCGGTAGATCACCCCCACGGTGGCGGCGAAGGAAGAAACAAGGGTATTCATCCTGTTACTCCCTGGGGTAAGCCAACAAAGGGATTTAAAACCCGCAAAAAGCATAAACCGTCTTCACGGTTTATTGTAAGCCGGGGTAAAAAGAAGTAGACATGAAACTTTATTTCATGTTCGATAATAATGCACAGTCTTCAGGCTGCGCCAAATAGGAGTTGGAAGGGAATATGTCAAGATCTGTAAAGAAGGGTCCTTTTATTGACAAGAACCTGTATAAAAAGGTGTTGGAGTTGAATAAATCGGGAGAAAGAAAAATGATAAAAACCTATTCCCGCTGTTCCACTATTATTCCCGAAATGGTAGGCGGAACCATTTCCGTTTATAACGGAAAAACATGGATTCCTGTGTATGT
>JAIRUY010000054.1 GCA_031254175.1 Treponema sp. | reverse complement strand
TGCTTATGTTTGTTTTGATCTCCAAAACGCCTTCTTTTGTTAACGTTACTTCTATACTGTATTTGCCTTTGTCTCCGTGATGATAAAGAAGATCGTTTCCCTGAAAACCTATCGCTATTCCAATCCCACGCGGGTTTTCACCTTTTTCAGGTTTTTTTTCCTTGTTAGTTTGGCGTAGTAATTCGTAAGAAGCCCATTTTCTGTGATAATCGCTCATTTTTGCGGCTTGATTTATAAGATCATCACCGGAAATTATACTTTTTACATGAGCGGAAGGTAAAATCAGGTTTGTATTTATTTTATTTTTCCGCCACAGAGCCGGATCTTGATTAACCATATCAGCGATTTGTGAAATATGCCGTTCAATGACGAAAGCCCCTTGAGAAATTCCAAACCCGCAGAATGCTCCTTGCGGAGGAATATTTGTCAGATTTACCCTCGCGGAAACTTTAACATTGCAAAAATTGTAGTAACCGATGCACCCAAGGCATACCTGATCCAGAATTTCCTGCCCGAAAACTTCATGGGCGCCAATATTAACGGATATATCTATTTCAGTAGCCATAATATCGCCGTTTTCATTGATAATGCTAGCAATATCAATATTTGAATTACATCTTTTAGGTGAAAAAAGAAAATCTTCTTCTCTTGTTAAAATTAAACGCACTGGTTTTTTTGTTATAAATGTACCAAGCGCGGCATGGCAGGTAAGCAAAGACGGAAACCATAATTTTCCGTCCATGTGAAGATTTAGAGAAGTAGGTTCTACGGAAACCAGTGATGTTTCAATGCCAAGAAGGCACGCAACGGAGCGTTTAACGTGGAAAGGCCATTGGGTTGCGGTTTTTACCGTAAGAAGTTTGTTTTTTTCATACCATGTTACTGCGCCTGCCGGTTCAGCATACCAGTGCTCCTGAATGCCGGTTACATAACTGTCAGCCACAATTTTTCCTGAATTGTTATAAAAAGTTTCCGTGCTGCCAATTAAAACTTCACGTAACAGCGACGGAGTGTTTTGCTTCAAATTCGCGGCTTCAGAATTTGAAAAAACCGCTTTTTCCTCATCAGCTGTAATTTCGCATTTTGATGCCAGTTCTTCCAGTTTTGTTTTATCATGCCCAAGTATAATTGCGACAGGCTCTCCGATGTAGGAAAGATTTGCCTCAGCCAGAACAGGCATGGATGTGTTCTCCAGTCTGTTTTCACCGGGAATGTTTTTTGCCGTTATGACGGTGTAGTTTTCCGGGAGTTCGGGAAAATTGATGGATTTTAAACGGCCTTTTGCGATGGGGGATCTGATGGTTAGGGCATACAGGAAATTTTCCGGGTATATGTCTTCAAGAAAAGCGGGAGCTTCCATCTTTAAGTATTTTATTCGAAAAACATTGTTTTATAAAGGGTATTTTAAGATAGGATGAAATGTTCTTTGAGAACACTTTTTAATCGATCTGCATTTCTGTACATCTCCGGCTGAGATGTATCAAAAAGGCAGACAGGATATAATTTCTCAAGAAGCTTTGGGATGTCGATTGCCGCCGGCTCTTTTTTGTTTATTCGCAGGATACGGTTGTAATCGGTAAACGTTAATATTTCGTTCTTAGAAACAAGAGATTCATCCAGCCGTTCTCCGGCTCTGAGGCCGATATAGTCTATCTTTATCTCCGTGTCAGGTTCATAGCCGTGAAAACGGATCAACTGTTCTGCCAAATCACGGATAAGCACCGGCTCTCCCATATCAAGAAGGTAAAGACCGCCGTTTTCACCAACACCGCCTGTTTTTAATACAAGAGAGCAGGCTTCGCTTATGGTCATAAAATAACGCCGTATATCAGGGTGGGTTATTGTTACAGGTCCGCCCTTTTCAATTTGCTGCTGGAAAAGCGGCACCAATGAACCGCGGGAACCAAGGACATTTCCAAACCGGACAACGACAAAATGAGTGTTTCCCCGGTTTGCCGCGTCCATTACCATTTGTTCACAAATATGTTTTGAAGCGCCGTAAACAGAAACAGGTTCGACAGCTTTATCGGTAGAAATATGGACAAAGCGTTTAATATTGTGCTTTATCGCGGAATCAATTAAATTTTTTGTTCCTATGACATTATTTTCAATGGCCGCTACCGGGTTTTCTTCCATCAGGGGAACATGTTTATAAGCGGCGGTATGGAAGATTGCGTCTGCTTTTAAATGGCTTAAAATATAGTCAATATAATCCGCGTCTTTTAGATCCCCTATAACCGGAACAAGGGCTGCTTTTTCACCTACACCTTCTTCCTGCAAGAGACGCAGTTCTTTGTCGATTTGATAGATTGAATATTCCCCATGACCGAGAAGATAAAGTCTGGAAACACCGCCGGAAAGAAGCTGCCTGCAAAGCTCGCTTCCAATTGAGCCGCCGGCGCCTGTCACAATAACACGCTTTCCCCGTACATAGGAAAGGCTTTCTTTTAGGTTAATTATTATGGGGTTTCTGCCAAGCAAATCCTGAAGGTCTATTGATCGTGTTTGAATCAGGTGGGCATTTCCTTCGACTATTTGAGAAATCCCCGGAAGAATACGGATTTTATGAAAATTTGCGTTTTTTAATATAGTGTAAAGTTCTTTATGATATTCTTTCCGGCTGCCGGGCATGGCAATAATTGCTTCGTCTGCCGGATTAGTCCTTAAAAGAAGGGCAACATCCTTAATCGGACCCAAAACCGGGATACCATCTATTTTTTTCCCTATTTTTTCAGGATCATCATCCAAAAAGGCGACAACTTCTCCAAATATTGCCTTGGAAGTTATCTCACCGGCCAGAGTACGCCCGGCGAATCCCGCTCCAATTATGTAAAGACGCTTTGACTTTTTCGTTATCTTATCCTTTTGTTTTCGTCTTCCAGCGATCCAATTATATCGAAAGCCAGATCAATAGTAAATGAATCATTGTAAAGATCAAGATTGATTTTTGCCCTGCGTTTTCTTTTGTCGGCCTTTATAATTCTGCCTTCAAGTCCGTAAAGAGGCCCTTCTACCACGACAATACGGGAATTTTCATTAAAATACACCTTGGATTTTCCCACTATGGGGCCATTTTTTAT
>JAIRUY010000041.1 GCA_031254175.1 Treponema sp. | reverse complement strand
TGTTCTGATACATAGCCAAAACTAAATAACATATATGATAATTTATACCGTGAATATGCAAAAGTCAATAGAACGAATTGCTTCACGATAAAAAAGGAAATACGGTATAATGAATAACATGAAGTTTTATCATTTACCGGTAATATTAACTATAGTGTCAATTTTAGCCGTCTGCGTCATATTCACAGGATGCTACACCGTTAAGCAGGGCGTAACAATGCTTGGCTACCTTGGCAGGGCTGTCCCTTTGGAACTTGTCTCTTCAGAACAGGCTGGTGATGATTTTATCCGTCTGGTAACAGATATCCGGATGTTTGCGATAGAAGAACTGGGTTTGACAGAAAGCAAAAATTACACCACTTATGTCATGATTGACCGCAATTATCTGGCATCTGTCGTATCAGCATCATCAAGGGACTCGTTCAGGCGTCATGAATGGAATTTTCCGGTTGTCGGCAGAATGCCCTACAAGGGATTCTTTGACATTGAAGACGCCCGCAAAGAACGGGAAAAGCTGGAAAAAAGGGATCTTGACGTATGGATACGAAATGTTGACGGATTCAGCACTCTCGGCTGGTTCCGCGATCCGTTATATTCATATATGCGGAATTATTCTCCGGCAAGGCTTGCCGATCTCATCATTCATGAACTGGTACATTCTACTGTGTTTATTAAAGGGCAGGTAAAATTTAACGAAGAACTGGCAGAATTTATCGGAAGCGAAGGCGCCCGGCTGTTTATTGAAACACGTTACGGAATTGATTCTGAAGAATACCGCACAATACTTACGGCGAAAAAAGACAGCGGCAGCTTTGTGTCTTTTGTTCAGGAATTAATAGCTGAGCTTGATATTCTTTATGCAAATGTCAATTTAAGCAGGGAAGAAAAATTATCAGAAAAGGAACAAATCATCAATGCCGCAAAAGAGCGTTTTGACTCTGAATATGAAAGCCGTTTTTCAGGGGGCAATTACCGTTATTTTTCACAACTGCCAATCAACAACGCCTACCTTGAACTTTTCAGACTTTATTATACGGAAGATAATTTTTTTGTTGATTTATATGAACGTTCGGGGCGGAAACTTAACAACATAATTGCCGCGGCAAAAACCATTTCAAGAAAAGGAAACCCAAGAGAACAACTTGAAAAAGCACTAGAGTTGCTCTGAAACTGCAAATCGAAGATATATTGTTTCCGATATACTTTATTTCCCGTTTTGCATTGCTGTTGTCGAAAAAAATATTTCGGTAAAATATTCTGAATTAGAAACAGCCTCAAGGGGAATAATTTCTCTGCCTAATTCTTTAATAAAGACTGTATTTAATTCCAATTCCGGCATTAAACGTTTTAATATGACATACAATAATTCTGTGCAATAAAGCTTTGAATTATCATACATATCAAATTGCCAGTCAAAAGGAAGGTCTAAGTATTCTGTTGCCAGATTTGATATCTGACTCCCGTTAGCATCATTAATTCTGTAGATCCCTATTGTTCTGGCAATTTTTATAAAATCTTCAAAGGTTTCTTCTTTTACAAAGTCTTTTTTGGGTTCTGTAGTCCCTTCCGCATGTATTACTGTAATACGATCGCCGTTAATGCGTATTATACCAATATGTGAATAACGCCTGTCAACCGCGGACACATCCCGAAAGAAACCAGACCAAAACCTGTCACCCAGACGGCAAATTATATCCCCGTCTTCTACGATTTTTAAAAGCACATCCGGCTCATACAATACAACAGGCTTCCCTCTGGGCATTAATATATAAACAACAAGTAAAAAAACCAATATTGAAAATACAGCAATGCCCGCAAACACATAATATTTTTTATGTGTTTTTTTCATTTTCCCATGTCAATTAAAACTTTCCATTCTCCGTCTATTTTTACAAGCGTAAAGGTGTCCGGTTCCGCGGTTTTATAAGTAACTGTTACCTTGGCAATGTCACCGTCTACGGTTTCTTCTGTGGTTTTAATTTTACCTTTAACTGCCATCATCCCTTTTGCTTTATCCAGATACATACCTAAAAGCTGCGCTGTCTCCGGAGTAGAGTACCTGCCAATTGCCTCAGCATCGCCTTTACCAAGCGCCGCATGAAATTGTTTTACAACAGCTGTCGGGCTGCCGGCTTTTACACACCCGGCAAACAACAAGCTTAATACCAGTAAACTAATAAACATAACGATTACCTGCCACTTTTTCATAATTACTCCTTGTTGGCAATTTTAAAATATTAATCCTGAAAAATCCAGTCACTGGGGGTACAACTCCTTATAAACTTCCGCAGCAGCAATGACCCTTCTTCCGTAATCTCTTGTCTCATAAAAAGCGACAGTTTCAAGAAATAAATCTACAGGTAATGAACTTGCAGACCGCCATCTGCGCACCCTGTTCATGCCGCCGTTGTAAGCCATAAGCGAAAGCAAATTATCTTCAAAACGCGCAATTAAGTAATTTAAATAATACACACCAATATGAATGTTCTGGACGGGATTGGAAAGATCAAGCCCGTTTTCCCATGCTGCGTAATCAGGGCCTCCCGCACGCCGAATACGGCCTGCCATTTCAAGCGCAGTATCCGGCATCAGTTGTGTTAATCCAACTGCTCCGGCGCTGGAAACAACTGCGTTTTGAAAAGCGCTTTCCGTACGAATAAGGCCAAAAATTATCTCAGGCCGGATTCCTGTCTCCGCCGCATGTTTTTCAACCAATTCAGCATAAGCTCTGGGAAACAACAGTTCCATATCTTCCCTGACACGAGTATAACCCTCTCTGCCAATATACCTTGAAACAAGGCGCATGGACTGAGCATACATACCTGCCTGTTCAAGAGCCCGGGCAACAGTACGCAGTTCGTCAGGGGAAAGCCCCCGCTCCATCTGATCAATAAAAGAGTGAACAAATCCTACAGCGTTATGTGTAAAGAAACCAAGGAGAAAATCCAAAGCCGCAGACGCAGTTTTACCTCTGCCGGCATCTGCGGTTTCTTCAGGGAGTTCAAGAAACGGCTGTTCCAGAACAGCGGCGCACAGAGAACGGTAATAAAGGTGTGATGATACAATATTTTCCGTTGCGTTATATGCTATTTGTATTAAAGCCAACGGCTGCGAAAAACCGAATCCTTCCGCCAGAATTCTTTCTTCCTGTGAAAGAAGACCTTCTTCAATCGTACGGGCAATAATCCATGCATAACCTGCTTTAATTGAAGCGCCGCTGTCTTTGATTATGTTAAAAACGGACATTATTCTTTTCCAGTCATGCCTTGAGGCAAGTGTCTGCAAAAATCTTTCCAAAATGTCATTAAAATAATTGCCGTTATGCCAATAAGGAATGAACTTTTCCAGATGCTGAATAAAAAAATCGGCAGTTTCATTCGATGACAGGTTCAAAACATACCAAACACACGCATCCGACTGTTCGGAATTCGGCGCAACATACAAAGCCTGCTCAAACAGGGAAATTGCGCTGTTATGTCTGTTACGGTTCGCAATTCGCGCGGCAAAAAACAGAAGCCTGTATCTTAAATCATCAAGATTATCTATTTTCAATTGCAGATTATCAAGCGCCAGATTTTTGTCCCATTGCAGGAACAAAGAGAGACCTTCAGTACCTGAAGGTGTGTATTGAAAAGCTCTTCCCAAATCATTGATCAGAACCGGATATTCCAGAAAAAAAGAAGGCATTTTCTCAGGCCAGATGCCGTTTTCCTGAAAAGCACGAAAAAAACTCAAAGCCTCGTTATGACGTGAATTAAAAACGGCAAAATGCCCTTCTATTGCAGCTGATTCCCTTTCACCGAAAACATTTCCCTGTCTTTCAAGTTCACGCATAACAAAAAGCCTGGGCTCACTGGGATCTCCCGTTCCATGCCTAAACCCAAGCAAAAAGTCAAAAACTTTCTTCCTGTTTGGTTCTGCGGCCAGCACATCAAAAGCCGCCGCCCACCAGCCGGACGCTTCTCTGCGAATACGCATGGCTGTTCCGGGTGAAGGTTCTGTCCCTGAAAACTCCAAACTGGCAAGTTCTGCGGCAGCCGCCTGCCTGATATAAGCATTGGAACTGTTAAGGGCAGTTTCAAACAGCTTCACAGAATCCTGATGTTTTTCAGAATCAGGTTTTATAAGCAGCCCTTGGTAGAAATCACTTTGATTTTGCGGATTCGCACAGGAATTACCGCACAGAGAAAACAGGAAAATTATTATCAGAATTTTCCTAGAAGCATAGATATCAAGAAGCCTGAATTTTATCAATTCTTTGGAGGAATCCGAATCGTTCTGCCGGAGACTATATGATTCGGGTTTGTAATATTGTTATGCTGCGCTATTCTTCTATACAGCCAAGGATCACGGTAAAACGCCAGAGATATATCCCACAATGTATCACCCCACCGGACAGTATAATTAACGCCTTCTCTGGGTATAGATGCCGGAACGTTATACGAAAGAACCGGAGCAGGCGGACGGTCGCTTCTGGCTTGAGGTCTTGGGACAGATACTGCAACTACAGGCGCCTGAACTGCCACAGGAGGTGTAACCGCCTGCTGAACAGGTTCCGGTTGTCTCACAGGTTCAACAGCAGGCTCCGGCTGTCTGACAGGCTCAGCCTGAACTGGAGTTTCCCTCTGCTCAACAGGCTCCTGCCGCACAGTCACGGCTTTCGGTTCGTTATTTCCGGAGCGAATGACATTCATGCCGCCAAAGAAAAATAACCATGCGGCCAAAAGCCCCAGTAAAACAGCAATAATAACGATCAACAACAAGGAACGGCTCGTTTTCTGGTTCAGCTTTTTCTGTGCTTTCCGGTACAGGCTGGAAGGCGGCTCTTCGTTGGTTTCCAGTTCAAAATCCGGAATTTCCATATCCCGGGACATCTCGTCAAGTGATTTCAATGAAACAGTCAGTATATAATGTTCACCGTCAGGGCCGCTATCAAGATCAACAGCATCAGCTATTACATCGCCGTTGCTGTTGGAAGAAATCACCATTTCAATAGAAGGTTCTCCCTTTGGCCTCGGATTTATCTTTTCAACAACAAGACTTCCGATATACTGAGCATCTGACATGGTATTCGAAGAATTTCTGTAAAGATCAATTTGTACACTAGACTGATCATCATGAACTGTTGAGAGAACCATTCTTTTCTTAATTGTAGAATTTTCTTCTATAAGGGGGTAAAATTCCCCGTTGGCGATCTTAATACCAATATTTGATGCCATTGGCCCAACTCCTTTTTCCATTGCTGTTAAAAATTAACAGCCTTCTTAGAAATTTAAGCGTTGAATTTACCTTTGTCAAGTACAAACCGTCTAAAGCAGCACTGGCAAATTTATGTCTTTTTCCGCAAAATACCTTTAAACCGGGCCATTTTAGGCCCATTATCATATAATTGTCGGCAAAACCATTACCAAAAAGAGCAAAATAACCGATAATTATAAATATGATTCCCATATTGATTGGTATTGTAGCCATTGCTTTAGTAATATCAATAACGTTCTTTATAGTGAACCGTTCTCGTGGAGCTATTGGCGGCGGCAAGCAGGCAAAAAATCAGGGCGCAGCAATCAGAGAAGCCAATAAACGCCTTGCCCAAAATCCAAATGACCCTGACGCTCTTTATGTTCTGGCCAGCGCATATTTCGATGAAGGAAACTGGGATAAGGCCATGAAGACTTATGAAAACCTGATTGACAATGCATCAGGCAAAATTCAGGAAGGGGAGCATCAATTCGAAATATACAAGCGATATGGCATGTCTGCGCACAAGCTTAAAATGACAGAACAGGCTTACAAAGGTTTATCAACAGCAAGAACCCAAAGACAGGATGATTTTGAAGTAAATTATGAACTTGGAGTATTGGAGTTTGACAGAAAAAACTATGAAAAAGCTGTAATGCTTTTACAGCAAGCCGGCAAACAGAACCCTGACAGCCCCGCGGTTCTCCGTTATCTTGGACATGCACTTTTCAGGCTTAAAAAACCCAAAGAAGCGATGAGTTTTATCCGGAAAGCAATAGACCTTGCTCCTGATGACAAAGAATCGCTTTATACATTGGGCGAATGTTATCATGAGGCCAATCAGACTGAACAGGCATTGCGCATATTTAACCATTTGAGGGCGGACCCTGTAATGGGGCCGGACGCTTGTCTCATCGCGGGAACCATTCATCTTGATACAAGAAAGCATGAAGCCGCGATTCAGGATTTTGAAATCGGCCTTAGACATCAAAATATAAAAGCTGATGTCCTTGCGGAACTGCGATACCGGCTGTCTACTACCTATATAAAAATGAATGAAATCAATAAAGCCATACCGATTCTGAAACAGTTACAAGCCGAGAACTCATCATATAAAGATGTTAATGTTCTGTTAAGCAAATATATTGAATTAAACGCCAATCAAAATCTACAGATATACCTGATGGGATCCTCGGCGGATTTTGTGGCTCTTTGCCGTAAAATCGTAATGACATATTTCCCCAAAGCAAAAGTAAAAATTACAAATATTTCGGTTAACAAGAGCGAATGGGCGGATATTCTCGCGGAAATTGACACGCCGAAATGGTCTGATTTAATTATGTTCAGGTTTATCAGATCTCAAGGTTCAATAGGAGAACTCATTGTCAGAGATTTCCACTCACACCTTAAAGAGGTAAAAGCCGGCAAGGGCGTTTGTATCAGCGTAGGTAATTATACAGAAGAAGCAAAAAGATACACCGAAGCGAGACTTATCGATCTGATAGAAAAAGCCCAGCTGCAGGCAATCTTTAATACAGTTGATCAGAAAGCAGCGGCCTTAAAAAAATAAAGCTATCGGATTTTTTCAAAACTAACCGTGTTTTGGAAATGGCTGTTATTTTTAATCAGAAGCAGTTTTCAAAACAAG
>JAIRUY010000266.1 GCA_031254175.1 Treponema sp. | reverse complement strand
AATATACGAAAATCTCTTTTTATTTTCTTTCACATATTCATAAGCATCAATCCCTTCTTTCCCTTCTTTTGTTTATATTTCAGCAATGTTACACATTGTCACACATAAATAAAACCCTATTATTTAAACACTCATGTGTTCGATAATAGGGTTTTACAGGTACAATAATTAGCTTTATTCTGAGGTTTGATTTTCATAGCCACTCTCCTTGACTATTTATAATTGTTATGGGTGGAGATGTTATGGTTATAAATTATATCTTTATTTAGTTACAATGTTAAAGCTATTCTCATTATTCTGCCTTGTGAGTAAGATAATATTATTTATGTTACTTGTTGTCAATAGATTTTTGAAAAATTGCAGGACAAACGCATCAATTTTTCTACAAATCCTTGTTGACAAATGAATAATTCGGTAAAAAGCCGTGTAAAAGCTGAAAAGAGCTTGCTTTTCGGCTTTTGTTCTGTTATCATGTATTACATACTATGTAATACATGATTGAATGGAGGACTACTAAATGGCGGATTATCCCGAATGGGTTCTGAAACATAAAAAGAAGGGCACTTATGTCAATTTTCAGAACGGCAAATACTATCTTTATGCTGCACATTCTGAGCGTGTTCCCGGCACTGGCAAGGTGCGGCGCGTCAGTGACGGCTACATCGGCCGCATAACTGAAGAAAAAGGTTTAATACCTGCCAGGGGGAAGATTTCTGATGATATTGAAGCCTATGAGTATGGGTTGTCATTCACAGTTTACAAACTATGCACGAAAGTTCATTCGGGGCTGCGCCGCGAATTCGGGGCAAATGCTGATAAAGTCCTTGTATCAGGACTCCTTGCTGCTATCCACGGCCTCGCCTGTGCCGAACTTTATGAAACATCATGGCTTGTGTTGCATTTTCCGGAAATTGATTTTAAAAAAACGCTTACAGACAAACAGGGCACGGGGGCAGAGCGCACAGCGCGGATGGCTCATGACCTGCTGCGGCTACGGTTTGGGGAAGACTGCAACCCGGCTCTGTTACTGCTTCCGACAATCCGCATAGTATGTCAGGGAAAAGAACGCCGGCTGTGCAGGATACCTGAGGGGACCCGGGCTTTTCTTGAAAAGCATTCCCTCGATTTAGGGGAGGTGTGAGGCAATGACAAAGATTGCAAACCCGATTGCAGAATTCGCGGATATTGTAAAAGAATACGGACTTGTCGCTAATGAAGGAATCGCGCCGTCAAACAAAGTGGTCAAGCGCTTCATACGACTCGCTAAGCAAGTGCCGGATGCCAGAATGGCGGGCATGATTGAGTACCCTCTGAAAGAGATACTGCTTGTCGCTTTTTTCGCAGTGCTTTCCGGAATGGACACATGGTCTCAAATCGAGCTGTTCGGCAAGGTCAGAACCCCTTGGCTGAAAACATTCCTAAAGTTCAGGAACGGGATTCCGTCCCATGACACGTTCCGGCGGGTATTTTCACTAATAGACCCAACAGTACTGCAAGGGCTTACAATTGATTTTCTGATGGAAAACATGAACAGGATAAAAGCTTCCCTGGGCATTGAAGCCAACGGCATCCGGCTAATCAACATCGACGGGAAGCAGGCCAACGGCACAGGCAGGACTAAAAGCAAGGACGGTGCATTCCCAAATCTTCAGACCCTGAACATTTATGATGCGTCAAGCGGAATATGCATAGCTATGAAAAATATAGACAAGAAAACCAACGAGATTCCTGCCGCCCAGGAAGCTCTGCTAATGCTGGACATCAGCGGCGCGCTCCTGACATGCGACGCGCTTAATACTCAAAAGAAAACAATTGAAATCATCAAAGAGCGCAAGGGCGACTATGTCTGCGCTCTCAAACAAAACCACCAAACCTTCTATACGGATGTTAATGATTTCTTTACCGATGAAAAGCTTAAAGAAATCCGCAAGGCACAGACTCATTTCGTCACAAGCATCGATAAAGCCCATTCCCAAATCGAACGCAGAAACTATTATGTTACGGAAGATATCAAATGGTTTCCTGAGCTTAAAGACTGGAAGGGTCTGAAAGCTTTTGTCTGTTTTGAAAAGATAATAACCGACACTGCAACCGGCGCGATAGCAAAAGAACGCCGCTTTTTTATCAGCAGCGTGACAGACTCTGAGCTTTGCGCTGAAGCAATCCGCGGGCATTGGGCCGTCGAAAACCGCTTGCACTGGCATCTTGACGCGTCCTTCGGCGATGACGATGACATGACGGCAGACAAGAACGCTTACCAGAACTTTTCATTGTTTCGCAAAGTAGCTCTGACATTATTGAAAATGGCGCAGCCATTCATGAAAAGGAGCATAGTGGAAATACGGAAACTTATAGGGATGGAGTATAAACTATTCCTCGGGCAGGTTCTTGGTACGCTGGATGATACTTATTTAGAACAGGCGCTCCGCGCCGCAAACGAAAAAAAAGCCAAAGCATAGCCTGATCGCGAAAAAAACAAAAAGCGTCAGCTTTTATACCGGCGCTTTCTTTTCTGCCTTTAAAATCCCGTCGTTCCCAATACTTTTGACTTATTCTGCCAAATTATATAAAATCTTATCATTCGTTGAGGATTAGCCGGTTGCCGGACTCGGTTTTCCTTTTTCTGCCCCTGCATTGGGTGAATTCATGCGTTTGTCCTGGATAATGGATTTTTCAAAACTGGACGAACTAAGAACGCGACTTGCGGCTTTGCGCCCTCTCAATTCCGGAGAACTGAAACGCCTGCGCGACGACTTCAATATTGAATACACCTA
>JAIRUY010000260.1 GCA_031254175.1 Treponema sp. | reverse complement strand
GGATTAGCAGTAAGAATACCGTCAACATCCGTCCAAATTTCACATTTTTTTGCTCCCAGCGCCGCGGCAAAGATTGCGGCGGTCAAGTCAGAACCGTCACGTCCGACTGTTGTTGTGTGGCCTTCTGCAGTGGAGCCGATAAAACCTGTTACGATTTGCATGGTTTTTTTTGCCGTTTTAAAAAAGGCGCGGATATTTTCTTCGGTTTCTTTTTTTAAGACTTCCGCCCTGCCGAAATTAGCGTCTGTTTTTACGAGGCTGCGCGCGTCCAGAAAAGCCGCATCAATTCCGTTAGCCAAAATAATGAGCGCAAGAAGGTTTGCCGAAAGCCTCTCTCCGAAACTCATTACCAAGTCCATGCTGCGCGGCGACAATTCTCCAAGAAGGGAAATTCCGTCCAGAATCTGCGAAAGTTCATTTATATTTTTTTCTATAACCTTATCCGCGTTTTTTTTGTCAGAACCTTTTAAAAACCTGAAAGCGGTTTCTTTATGCCGTTCACGCAGGGTTTTAAGCTGATTTTCATAAGAATCTCCGCAAGATGCAGAGTTTGCCATTTTTATAAGAGTGTCAGTCACCCCTGAAAAAGCTGAAACCACAATTGCAGGAACATGACCTGAATGTTCATCGTCCTTTAAAATACCGGTGATTTGTTCAATCCCTTTGCAGCTTCCGACAGATGAGCCGCCAAATTTTAATACCAACATAATTTCTCCCTGATAGGCTTCTTCTTGAATACTACCTTTTTTTTATATATATTTTCAATATATCACTATGGAAAAAGATTCTGAAGTAAAACGTATTTATTTTGACTGGGCAGCCTCAACTCCGCACATAAAGAATGAAAGCGGCGTTTTTTTTGGAAATCCGTCATCATTGCACAGCGAAGGGCGGGCGGCCAAACTTGCCCTTGAAGACGCAAGAGAAAGATGCGCGGCAGTTTTGAAAGTTCCGTACAGCGCTCTTTTTTTTACATCCGGCGGCACCGAAGCAAACAGTATTGCGCTCTTTTCCACGCTGACACGTAAAGGTCAGGGAAGGGTTATTGCGTCCGCGGCGGAACATTCTTCTGTCAGGGAATGTATGGAAACTCTAAGAAAGATGGGAAAACAAACAGGCAGTATAACTGTTGATTCCGCAAGTTTTGTAACAGAAGAGCGTTTGTCAAAGGCGCTTGAAAAATACGGCGACACAAGATTTGCCGCAATTATGTCGGTAAACAATGAGACCGGCGCCGTCAATGACATCGCGTCCCTGAAAAATGTTATCCGCAAATACTCTTCCCCGCCCGTTCATCTGCACTGCGACCTTGTTCAGGCTGTTGGGAAAATACCGGTTGATATTGAAAATTGGGAAATAGATTCCGCCTCCATAAGCGCTCATAAAATTGGAGGGCCTTGCGGAATTGGCCTTTTATACCTGCGCCGTCCGCTGGAAGTACTCTACAAGGGAGGCGGACAGGAAAACGGCATAAGGGGCGGAACTGAAAACATAACAGGAGCGGCTGCTCTTGCGAATTGCCTTTAAAAATACGCATCCGGAGATGCGGTTCTTTTCAATTATTAACAGGCAAAAAACCGCTGGGAAAAACTGAAAGATTACCTTGAAGCCATTAAACGCTGTACGATAATTCCGTCCCGTCATAATAACATGGGGGATTTTTCTCCCTATATTTTACAGGCCGCTTTTAAAGATATCCCCGGCGAAGTTATGGCGCGCGCTCTTGATGATCTTGGCTTTGCCGTTTCAACCGGATCCGCCTGTTCATCATCTTCGCCTGAACGTCCGGTTCTTGAGGCAATGGGTGTTGAAGAAAACTTGAGGATTGAAGGAATTAGAATCTCTCAAGGGTTTAACACAACAGATGAAGAAATTGAGCTTCTGATAAAAGCAATCTCGGAGGTATTAACATTTCTGTGATCACATGGCTCCTGAAACCGGGAGAGCTTGCCATAAAAGGTGAAAACCGTAAAACATTTGAGTTTATCCTCAAACAAAATCTGCTCCGAATGATTTCTGCAGGCGGCATTAAAGTAAAATTCAAGGCAACAGCCGGCCGTTATTACATAGAGGCTTCTGACGAAGAAGCGGAAAAAATAGAAAGTATACTTTCACGCCTGATTGGAATTTCCGGATGGGCAAAAACAGCCGCATGCAAAAAGAATTTGGAAGATATAACAGCCGCATGTATCGAAGAAGGAAAAAAACTTTCTCTCAAGGGCATTAAAACTTTTAAAATTGAAGCGCGCAGAACAGACAAGAGTTTCCCCGTTACCTCTTACGAATTGTGCTGCAAAGCCGGAGAAGCGGTATTGGACACAGCCGGTCTTAAAGTTGACATTCATAATCCTGATGACGTTATACGCATTGAAATCCGCGAAAAAGCATATATCTACTCAGGAGGCAGAAAAGGTCTTAATGGCCTTCCTGTCGGTTCAGCCGGAAGGGGTCTTTTGCTGTTATCGGGCGGAATTGATTCTCCTGTTGCGGGATTTCTTATGGCAACGCGCGGAATGAGCATTGACGCCATACATTTTCATGCCTATCCATACACTTCACTGGAAGCAAAACAAAAAGTTATCAGCCTCGCAAAAATTGCCGGCTCTTACTGCCTGGGGCTTCGTCTTTACATACTGAATTTTAAACAGGTTCAGATGAGGATAAAAGAACGCGCAGAAACGGCCTGGACTACAGTTCTTTTGCGGATGGCAATGATGGAAGCGGCGGAAAAAGCAGCTTTAAAAATAAAGTGCAAATGCATTATTACAGGCGAAAGCCTTTCGCAGGTAGCAAGCCAGACAATAGAAAACATAAACTGTGCTGAAAGCCGGATAAAAATGCCTGTGCTGCGTCCTCTTATCGGATTTAACAAGGAAAGTATAATCTTACAAGCGCAGCGTATCGGCACATATGATATTTCCATCCAGCCTTATGAAGATTGCTGCACGTTGTTTAGCCCAAAACATCCTGTGTTATACGGCGAGGCGGCAGAAGCCGCTGCCATTTACGAGTCGCTTGAAATTGAACCGTTAATCGATGAAGCGCTGAACAATTACGAACTTGTTAAATGTGATTTATCTTAAGTTTTATCCATTGATTTTACATAAGCAGCCATGCGGAAATCATCGCCTTTTATGTGATTAACAAGCCATTCGCCGATTGTCGTCGTTACGATAACTACAACGGAAGGAGTAGGCCCTTCTTTAACAAGACGCTCGCTTAATTCTTTTACAGTTGCTTTAAAATCTTCATGGAGCCTTCTGTGGTTATAATAATCGGGATAATTATACTTCACCTGCAAATCTTCCTCTGTCTTAAAATGCATTATTGTGTACCCTGTGAGAAAATCAAGGACTTTGAAAATTTCATCCTTGTCTTTTCCCTGCTCGGAAGCCTCAATCAGATTATTAAGTGTAGAAACAAGCTGTCTGTGCTGATTGTCAATTTTTTCGTACCCTGTTTCAAGGCTGGAATCCCATTGATATGCCATAGCTTTCTCCTTAAATATAATATAGTTGAACAAGTTCAACTATAACATATTATTCAAGCGGAGGGAAATAGCCGGTATTATCCCGTCCTGACCTTTCCATCAAATAGACTTCAATTTCGACCGGCAGCCAAGCTCTGCCGAAATCTGTCGGAAGTTTTGAATCGAATGTAAAACTGTAAAGTCCGCTTGGGGTATCCGCGATACCCTTTATCAACTCTCCTATTCCTCTTGGACGGTAAAGACGCATGGCCTGACCGCCTGTCTCCCGGCACAAATATTCAATCGATGGGGAAATCTGACTGTTTCCCACAATTACAGCATTAAACACTATATTGTTGTTTGAAAGATAGGATGCCATTTCTGAAAGACTGTACTGTTCAAACGCCATATCTCCAGGATCTCCCGACCCAATATAAACAACCGAACGCTTGGGAGACGCGGAAAGAAGATCCGTAGCGGCAAGGCGCAGTCCCAAATCAAAACGCCAGCGCGGACTATAAGAAGCATTATTGCCCCTGACTGCGTTATCAAGGGAAAGATCGTGTCTTTCGCGGACGGGCTGCGTGCCGGCTGAAACAACAGAAACAACATTTGAGTTTCTCATATCCTGTAAAGCCCTGCCAATATCGCGTGACGCGGCGGCAAGATCATCCCGGCGGCCTGAGGTTTGCGGCGATCTTTCTACAAGAAGTGAAATGTCCGCGCCGGAATAACGGTAACCCGGAGTAAGCAGTACCTGATTGCTGACAGTTACGCCGTTTTCAGTAAACAGGAAGTTATTATGATCAAGCCCAAGTATGGGACGGCGCAGCCTGTCTTCAACAGTAAAATTTACAGTGACAGACGGGAAACGTTCCGCATTAACATCGCGTATCTGAACAAAAAGGCCGGAAGCAATATCATCAAAGCGGGTCATAACCGTAACTTCGCTTAAATTAAAGTTAGCGGCCAGTATATTGCCGTTACTGTCCATATCCGCGCATACAATACGGGTTCTCTCTCCGCCGGCAAGTCCCAGTTCGCGGACAATGGCTGAATAAACATCAATCTGCAGTATTCTTCTTGAGTCCGCGACAAGAAGTGTTCCGTCAGAAAGGAACCTCAGCGACTCAGGACCGGTAAGCCCTTCTGCGGCAAGAGCGCCGAGATAGTTTCCGTTGGGATCAAATACATAAATCTCTTTTGCCGCGCTGTCGGCAGCATAGATTCTGCCACCGGCGGCGGCAATGCCTGTAGGAGAAATCATGCCGGGAAAATTAAAACTTCTTGTTCCAAACGAAAGAATAAAAGCGCCGTCAGGATCAAATTTGGAAATACGGTTGTTACCGTAATCTACTAC
>JAIRUY010000194.1 GCA_031254175.1 Treponema sp. | reverse complement strand
CGATTATAATTCTTTCTGTAACATCGAACAATAATTCGATGTTACAGAAATTTAAATTTTTTGCGATCAGGCTTTTGCATAAATTTGATCAATGTTTGGTTCCTTTACAAGCATAACAGAACATTTTGCATTTGCCATTATTTCACGGTGAGAATTACCGATTATATCCTTTGTTTTTGTATCCTTTTCCCAGCCCCCAAGCAGGATCAAGTCTGCTTTTTTTTCATCTGCCACACTGAGGACTTCTGTATATATTGCGCCTTTTCGCATTATTTTTTCAACTTTTACGTTCTTGGCCTTGGCAAGTTCTTCTACATAAGCAAGATAACGGTTCCCGTTGTTTTCCAGATTTTTTTCATATTCAAGACCTTCTTCCTTAATAAATATCTTGCTTAAAGTAAGCATTTTGATTGTTGCCGTATCAACTACATAGACTGCATTTAACGTACAATTATATTGCTTTGTCAGAACAATGGCGTATTTTGCCGCTAAAATTGAGGCATCTGTCCCTGTAACCGCAACTACAATATTGTTAATGAGGCGTTTCATGTAACCGGCCGTTTACTCCTTTCTTCTTTCTTTTTCAGTAATTTACTGGTAAAAAAAGCATCCCTCTCACGCTCCTCCAGCACCGACTCTATATATACTTTGGTTTCATTGGCAACAGGAATAACCATCTTTTCCAGCGCGTTTACACGCCGCTGTGTTCGCTTTAATTCCCTTGCCAGCCGCCATGCAATGGTTCTTATAGATGTCAACTCAGTACATATTTTGAGTAACTCGAAAAATTCTAACACGGTTTCATCACATTCTGCAAATGAATTTACGGGGGAATATTTAAGTTCAATGGCAGGAAGCTCCACTTCAAGGCTTGGAAATCTCATTCCGGCGGCTGTTATCTGTTTTTCCCTTAAATCAAAATTGTACTGTATGTTTTGCGTAAGCCTCTGCGCCCGTTCCCTTCCCACAACTATAAGCATTTTTTTTAAGGAAGGGTAGGCTGTCTTCACTCTTTTATCAAGTTCACGCTCAAGGATTTTCACCTGTTCTACTTTACGCATCAGCTCCGAAACAAGGATTTCCCGTTTCTGCTCCAAAAGGTCATAACCTTCTTTTGCAAAGCTAAGTCTTTCCCTGACTCTGAGAAGATTGCTTTTAGTAGGAGCGATATGTTCGCGTGCCACACCGGCCTCTTAGTCTTCAGTCAGCCTTTCATTGATTGGGAACAGAATTCCCACCATCAAATAAATACCAATTCCCAGTTTTAACAATAACGGGAAACCGCTGGATACGGAGAAGAGACGCGCCATGGCGCTTCCTACTACAGATAGACCTCCGTTCATGCCCCATGCCCAGGGAAGCAGATGCGGTTTTCTTTCCTGCAGGCTGTCCAGCCCGTTCGGATAGGGAACACCCATAAAAAAGGCCGGAATTGCGACAACAAGAGCGGCAACAAAAAACCGCGTCATCATTGAAGATGAATGGAACATGGCAAGGAAACTGTCCAGTCCAAGGATGTAGAAAAGAAGCCCGCCTCCAACAATGGCGCAGGCAATGGGAACAACAAAACTTCTGAAACGTTTTAAAAGCCCGCTTGTAATATTTCCAAGAGCGGATGATATTAACATTACTGTTATTACAATACTTGTTGAATAAGTGGGATTGGAAAGGAACACCGCAAGACGCTGGATAAGGTAAATTTCAATCAGCATATATCCAAGACCAACGCCGGCGTAATAAAAAATAACGCCTATGGTTCCTCTTCTTTTCTTAAACAGCGTTTTTCTTCGTCCAATAACCGGAATAATGATAATAATTAAACCGAATATACATGCCTGAATTAACATGGCAAAGAGAAGCAGATATCCCCATTCCTCGGAAACATCCCCAAGCTGATCGAGATACATTGATATTTCATTCATTTTGAGAAATCCGGTATAATAAGGCCGGGAATCGGTAATTGGACGTATATCAAAAATATATTCCGCTTCTATTTTTCCGGCTTCACCTGCAAAGAATCTGGGAATTACAGTCCGGTACATATCAGCATTTGTAAAAGTTTCAATAATGTCAGCGCTTGATTCTACAAATTGATAACGGTAGCTTGTCAGCAGCAGATTTAAATCCCGTACCGGCAGATCGGCTCCCGGAGCATAGAATAATTCAAATGAACAGTTTTTAATAAAATTATTTAGATCGTTAAGATCACGTGCTGTAAAGCCGCCTTTCTTTACAAGGATAGTTGAAGTAGACCTTAAAAGTCCGAATGAATACAGGCTTTTTTCAGGTTCTTCAAAACCGGACTCCTGCATTGCACGGATTATTGTATTAAGAAGCCTGGGCACATTTCTGGGCGGATTTAATCTGTCCCAAACTGTTACAGATAAAATTCCTCCGTCTTTAAGACCTTGAAAATACTCCTTAAATGCTTCTACTGTGTATTTAAAATCTTCGTTTACAGCATAGCCTCCGGAATCTGTAAGGCCAACCGAATCTACAAGGCTTATTTCAATTAAATCATAAGTTCCGGGGTTGTTGGCGCTGTAGGAGCGGCCTTCTCCACGGATTACATTGATATTATCTGAATCAAAAAGCCTTTCTGTAAAACGGGAAACAGAAGCATCTTCTTTTAATAACCGGATCATTTCCGGAGAAGGCTCTACAATGTCAACTTTACGGGCTCCGTTATAAAGAGCTACCTGCGCATTGATTCCGCCTGACATATTGACCAGAAGCACATCAGGGCCGGAAAGCATCGTATAAGGAGCGGCCATTGGAAGAAAATCCATGTAGACTTTTTCATCTTCTTTAAGGCCTCCCATAATTCCGATGGGGCCTGAACCGTCAATAAAAAGTCCCCAATACAGCTGAGAAGGCAAATTGTCTATTTTCAGCACGGCGTTATCTGAAAGTCCGGGAGCAAAGTGAAAATACCTTGAAGCATAAACATGATACTCTCCGGCAGGACCGTAAGAATGGTGGACAAGGGCAGAATCGGCGTATCTGCGGACATAACTTATGTCTTTATAATCAGAAATACGGATATTTCCCCATAGAAATGTCATTAAAATTGAACTTACAGCGGTCAAGGAAAGAGCTATAACATAAGGAACAGGAAAATTCCATTTGCTTTCGTTCCGGCATGAACAAAGAAGGGCTGCGATTATTGTCAGGGCAAGAATCGGCAGTAAAAGATACTGAGGAGGAAGTAAAAACATAAAAAGTACAATAAAAATTCCGCCAATGCCGGAACCAACCATGTTCCAGAAATAAACGCGGTAAATCTTGTCCCTTAATGCCATAAAAGTAACGCCGATAAAGGCGGCAACAATAAAGAAAGGCATTCCGTATATGATGTAGTAAGCCCCAATAAACCAAAGCTGTCTGGAGTCGGATGCAAGAAAAATAGGATTGAACGGAACCTTTTGAGCCAGTATTACAGCTGCCGACATAAACAAAGGAAGAGTTATTGCAAGGATTGACAGGCACATCTCCGACCGTTTTAGTATCTGCTTTTCAAAAAATGTAAGAATTACCCCGGCCAATCCTATTCCTAAAAGGGCTGTAGAAATAACCATAGAACCGAAGTTGGACCAGTTTCCAACAGAAAAAATCCGCATTACATAGAGCTGATACGCTATTCCTGCTGCAGATATAAAAAAAAGCGCCGCTAATTGATTTTTTTTCATTAAAATTATCTTAACAAAAAGAAAAACTTAGTTCAATGGACTTGCAATGGTTCACGTAAAAATCTAACCATGGAAATACCATGCTTTAATTGTGAACCCCACAGACATCGCCTTTATGAGAGACACAAAAAAGCGCTACTTCTTCGTGCCCCCTCTTACCGAAAAGAACATTACAGAACTCGGCCTCAGCCTCCCCGACGCCCATAGCCGACCCGCAGGGGCAGGCAACCGCCATTGTTCAGCTTGTGGGAAGTCACCTCTTGCGCCTCATTATATAACACGTTGAAGGCACTCCTTTCGACCCAAAAGCCGATTACGGATGCAGGGTGTTCCCTCCTTTTTGCAGTTGCTTATGGATACAGCACAGAATATCGTCTTTCTTTTCATCCCATAAATGCATGGCGCCGCCCAAACAATTCCGGTAATCCTTGCAGCTTTTGCACATCCCTGTTTTTGTCCATCTGCG
>JAIRUY010000183.1 GCA_031254175.1 Treponema sp. | reverse complement strand
TAAGAACAAGCTTTTTTCTTATTTTCGCTGGCTTCTGCTTTACTGTCGCCTTTGTAGTAGGATTGGTGATTTTTTTGCAATACGACTCCTACATCAAAAGAAGCTATACCGAGGCCATTGAAAATACGGCTCATGCGGTGGAGCGGCTTTTTCCTCAACTGAAAGATTCCAATAGGCTGATTGCAGAAGGGAAATCCGGTTCAGAATCGTATTTTAACATGGTGCGGCAGATAAACGAAATCAACGAATCCTACGGTTTTGAATACATTTATTACATCCGGCTAGAGGGAAGGAACTTCCAATTCATTTTTGACACCGATGATATTCCTTCGTATACGACCGAGAAACCGGACGATTATGTGCTTAAACCCTATGAAGACCCGCCGGATGAGGTCATGGAAGCCTGGACAAGAAGGGTTTTTACCATGACCAGACAGCCCTACACCGATGATTGGGGTACCTTTATGTCAGGCTTTTATCCAGTATTTAACAACTCCGGTCAGATTGCAGGTCTACTGGGGCTTGATTTTGATGTCAGCTACGTGCGGGAACTTGAGCGCGGAGCCCTAATTGCCAGTTTAATTCCCTTCCTTATCGTTCTGTTACTGGCAGGCCTACTTTCAATGAAGATCGCCTCCTCTATTGTAAAACCCATCAATGAAGTCGCTGTTGCCGCAAATCATCTGGCAGAAATGCGCTTTGATATAAAAACCTCAAAGCTGCGGAAAGATGAAATCGGTATTTTGCAAGGGGCGCTATACCATATACGGGATGTTTTACGCCAGACCATGGGAAATCTTCACAACGAACAGTTGGGGAAGCAGCTTAATATCAGCAAGAATTTAACCGGGATCATTAACCGGTCAACCGATGAATTAAGAACCATCAATGCCGGCATGGATTTGTTGGAAGGTAAAAGCCGGGAAGAACATGCATCCGTGGAGGAAACCGCCGAATCCCTGGCAGACATCATCGCGAACATTGAAGCCCTGGACCGGGCCGTGGATTCCCAGTCAGAAAGTATAAGTTCTTCATCCAGGTTGATCGAACAGATGGTTAAAGGGCTCAAAGACATAGAGGCTACGGTACAAGAAGCCAATCAGATAACCGAAACCCTGGGTGAATCTTCAAAAAGCGGAAAGAGGAACCTGGAAGAACTTACCGAGGATTTAGCGCACATGGCGGAGCGATCGGCTGCACTGGAATCGGCTAATGCAACCATTGCAAACATCGCGGCCCAGACGAATATCCTGGCCATGAATGCTGCTATTGAGGCGGCCCATGCAGGGGAAGCAGGAAAAGGCTTTGCGGTGGTTGCCGGTGAAGTACGGAAGCTTGCTGCGCTGTCAAACAATGAGTCTGAATCAATATCCGCAGAGGTCAAGTGGATGACCGAAGCAATACGGCAAATTCAGTATGTTTCTGGTAATACCGTGGAAAGCATGAATAATATTTTCACGAAGCTCTCGGAAATGAGTTCTTCCTTTGCCAATATCAAGGGCACAATAGAAACGCAATCGGTGAACAGCGGGCGGATTTTAGAAGCCCTGAATCAAATCCGCCGCATGGCAGATGAAGTGAATAATGGCTCCGAAAAAATACAGCGTGACAGTGCTGCCATAAACAAGACCGTCAGCCATTTACAGGCGGTTTCGAAGGAAATGGGCAGCAGCGTTGCCTCAGCCCAGCAGGCGAGCAGGCAGATAGCTACATCTTTCTCGCTGGCAAAAAAAGTCGTGGATGGCAAAATTATCATCCGCCCCGACCATAACAAGTAAGGCAGGATATAATGTTATTTAAGAAGAAAAAAGAAGAACTGAGTGATCAATTAGCAGTATACATTGACCGTGGAGTACCCCGTTATGCGTTAACTGCCGGGATCGTTATAGATGGCTTTGAGGGTGAGGGGCGGATGGTAGACATTAGCACCTTAGGCTGCAGCATGGAGAGTGTTACCTACGTTGCCCTGAAGTCTGGTGAAAAATACCAGGCAAAAATCATTCCTGATGCAGTTGAAAAAGCACAACCTTTTGGCGTTAAACTAAAAACCAACTGGACAAAAAGCGGAGAAAACCTTTTTTCTGCCGGATTTTCTCTTGCAGAAGGCGAATCCAACTCTCAGTTAAGCCGTTATGTGGAACTTCTGCGATCCCGCGGTGTACCGCCGGACTATGGCAATATAAGCCCTGAGGGCAAGAAATAGATCATTAACGGATTGAATAACTAATATCGACCGCAAATATCACTTGAGAATATCCAAAACCGGTTTATAATATTGGCTAAAGATCAATAATTTCATGGAGGTTTTCATGGCAGTTAAGTATGTTCCCGAACCATTCAGAATCAAGATGGTAGAAACAATCAAAGTGCTATCCGCCAAGGAGAGGGCGGCAAAAATCAAAGAGGCAAAATACAACCTCTTTAGCCTGCGCAGCGATCACGTTTACATCGATCTGCTCACCGATTCAGGCACAAACGCCATGAGTCAGAATCAATGGGCAGGTGTGATGGTCGGCGATGAAGCGTATGCCGGAGGAAGAAGCTACTACAAGCTGCTTGAAGCAGGGCAGGATATTTTTGGATATAAATATATTCAGCCTGTGCATCAGGGAAGGGCAGCAGAAAAAGTGGTGTATGGCATTTTGCTGGGAAAGGGGAAGTTTTCAATTTCAAACATGCACTTTGATACGACCAGGGCGCACGTGGAAATTGCAGGCGGCCGTGCGATAGACTGCAACATAAAAGAAGCCGAAGATCCGGCCCTGCGAATACCCTTTAAAGGCAACATGGACACGAAAAAGCTTGAGGAGCTGATTAACAAGCATGGCGCGAAAAATATCGGCGTTGTGATTATGACAATTACAAACAATTCCGCCGGCGGTCAGCCTGTCTCAATGGCAAATATCAGAGAAACTTCGGCGATATGCAAGAAACACGGAATAAAAATGTGTATTGACGCAGCGCGTTATGCGGAAAATGCCTATTTCATTAAATGCCGTGAAGAAGGTTACAAGAAGAAAAGTATTAAAGACATTACCCATGAGGCTTTCAGTTATGGCGATTTGTTTACCCTTTCGGCAAAAAAAGATGCCATTGTCAA
>JAIRUY010000169.1 GCA_031254175.1 Treponema sp. | reverse complement strand
TGCGCCGCACCGCCAATGGCGGTTTACGGCGTTATGCAAAGCGGAATGCAGGGGCAGCAACGCTAACCCGCAAACCGCTTCGACAGGCGGCGTTTTAATACCGCTTATCGCGATAGTCTACGACATTCCGCCAATACGGAATACCGCAAACTATTTTTTTAACCCGACAGGAACGGCAGCACCCGAAGCCTGACGGTTTAATTTACAAAATACGAGCCGCATAAACGCACATGGCGTTTAGCCTTCCGCCTTTTTGTCGGCAATGGCTTTGATGGTCCTAACCAGGCGCGAGGGCACATCGTTGAGCGCCGACGCGAGATTTCTCGCCGGGCCGTTTATTACGGACATAAGCATTGAAATAAGCTCCAGCCTGCCGGGCAGCTTTGAAAATGCTTCTGTCTGTGCGGCATTATAAACCGAATCTCCAACCAGGGCGCCTTTTACCTGTAGAGCCGGAGCTTCCCTTGTGAAATCAAACAGAATCTTGGCGACTTCGTTTGAATCTCTGGGAGTAATTGCCACCGCAGTCGGCCCGCTAAGATATGATGATACATCCGGAGTGGAAAGTTCCTTAAAGGCAATCTTTGCAAAGTTGTTTTTTACAACCTTATATTCCACTTCCTTGGTACGGAGCTGTTTTCTTAAATTGGTTATCTGCTCCACTGTAAGGCCGCGGTAATCGGTAAAGATAAAATCTTTCGCATGACCGAATGTCTCTTTCAATTCCCCGATGGCTTTGGTTTTGCTTTCCTGTATTTTTTTTGCTATTATAGCCATACTCTACTCCTGATCCCTGATTGCAACCCAAACACCGGGCCCCATAGTGGACGCGACAGAAACGGTCTCGATGAATTCGCCTTTTACATCTGTAGGGCGCTTTCGTTTGATTTCGGCCACCACCGCTTTTATGTTTTCCGCGACTTTTTCACTTTCCATGGAAACTTTTCCAACAGCAAGATGCACTACGCCTGTTTTATCGGCCCGGAATTCAACCCGGCCTTTCCTGAGTTCAGCCAGAGTGCCTTTAAGGTCGAAGGTAACTGTTCCGGTTTTTGGATTGGGCATAAGGCCTTTGCGTCCAAGCACCATACCAAGTTTGCCAACATCCTTCATCATATCAGGAGTCGCAACAGCGACATCAAAATCTGTCCAGCCGCCTTTGACTTTTTCTATCAGTTCATCCGCGCCGGTAAATGCAGCTCCGGCATCCTGCGCTTCTTTTTCTTTTTCGGGCTTGCAAAACACAAGTACTTTCTTCTCTCCCCTGAACTGATTTGGAAGAACTACAGTGTCACGGACGGACTGGCTTTTTTTCAGGTTTAGCTTAACCGACAGATCCACAGTTTCGTCAAATTTGGCAAAAGCCATTGTTTTTACAAGCGCCAGCGCTTCGTTTAATTCATAGGAATTGATGGGATTGTATTTCTTGACGCTTTCGTTGAATTTTTTTCCGTGTTTCATTTTTCCACCTCAACACCCATAGACCGGGCAGTCCCGGCGACGATCTTTACAGCAGCGTCAAGATCGTTAGCTGTAATATCAGGCATTTTCGTCTTGGCAATGTCTTCAAGTTGTTTTCTGGAAATTTTGCCAACCTTTACCTTGTGGGGTTCTTTTGAACCCTTCTCCAGCCCGACGGCTTTTTTAATCAATACTGCCGCCGGCGGGGTTTTGAGGATGAAAGTGAAAGTTTTATCCGCATAAACAGTAATCACTACCGGAATGACAAGACCCGGTTCCATGCTTTTTGTCTTGTCGTTAAACTGCTGAACAAACTGAGGTGCGCTGACTCCGTGAGGCCCAAGCGCAGGTCCAACAGGCGGGGCAGGGGTAGCTTTCCCCGCCGGACATTGCAGCTTAATGTAAGCTGTAACTTTTTTCTTTGCCATTTCTAACTCCTTGGTGGTACGCTGAGGGCAAATCAGCTAACGAACAGCGCCCGGACCGGATGCTGTTCTTCCACATTATTATTGGACTTATTCAACAACCCGGTTGGTTGTCGAATAAGTCTTGCAAACTGCGTTTTGCGGCAGTTTACACTTTTTCCACTTGCAGAAGATCAACTTCTACAGGCGCATTTCTGCCAAAAATACCAACCATTACCTTAAGCTTGTTTTTCTCATGATTGACTTCTTCTATTGTTCCGACAAAGGACTCAAACGGTCCGTCAATTATTTTTACCTGTTCACCGGCGGCAAAAGACTGCCTTGTACGAACAGCCCGCTCCCCTTTGATTTCACCTGATTTCTGTAAAATTGCGCGCGCTTCATCACCGGACAGCGGCTGCGGTTTACGATCTGCCGGTGTTCCGACAAAACCGGTAACCCCGGGAATTTTTTTAATCTTTGTACAAGGCTGTTTCCAGTCTGTCTCGGCATCGCCAAGGTCCATTTCTACAAGAATATAACCGGGAAGGAATTTTCTGGTCTGGGTACGTTTTTTTCCGTCTTTTACTTCGACAACTTCTTCACTGGGAACTTTTACATCACGGACAACATTTTTGTCCAGATCCCCGTTTTCGGTCATCAAGCGGATGGTTTTTTCAATTTTGTTTTCGTATCCTGAATATGTATGCAGGACATACCAGCCAGTAGCCATTAATTACCTTACTCTTATTAAAATATCGCAGTTATACCACGGGTTAGCAGCCAGTCTACCAAAAATAAAATCATAGCTATTATGACTGTAGAAACAAGAACGACTTTAACCGAACTTATTACATCATCTCTGCCCGGCCAAACTACCTTTTTGAGCTCTGCGTACGATTCTTTTACAAACTGAACTATTTTCTTCATTACAATGTCCTACAACCAATATTTCTGGTTTTAAAAACCTTTTTCAGCGGCACCTTAATCCGCTTTCAGGCGCAGTAGGCTTCGAACCCACGACCTGCGGTTTTGGAGACCGCCGCTCTACCAACTGAGCTATACGCCTCTGTTCTTACTTTATTTTTGTCTCCTTGTGGAGTGTATGTTTCCGTTCATGGGGACAATATTTTTTAAACTCAAGTTTTTCCTGAATATTGCGCCTGTTTTTGCTTGTTGTATAATTGCGTCTTTTACATTCTCCGCACTGCAAAGCTATTAACTCAACCGCTTGCTTTTTGCTTGCCATAATAAACCTCACTAAAATAAAAGGGAAAACCCATTTCTGCCAATTCACGAGATTTGCAAAGCAAATCCCAAAGACAAAAATGCGAAGCATCTTTGTCAGCCCTCAATCAGAATCGAACTGATGACCTCATCCTTACCATGGATGTGCTCTGCCAACTGAGCTATAAGGGCAAGGCCGCACCGCGTACCCAATCCACAGGCTTTGGAGACAATACTGCGAATTTACATAGTTTAGTCAAGTTATAAAAAAATGCCAATCTTGTCAATGGGTTTTGGGTATTTTTATCATTTTTTTTTCCGAATTTACATGGAAAATATCTTTAGATTCAGCCGAAGAGGTGGCAAAAATCCAAAATCAACAACCCCGCCCTAAAGGGACGGGGTATGTTGCTTCTCCCGTGGAATTGCATTCGGGGTTTAATACCTTTTTTAAACGCCCTGAAGCCATCCCGCGTAAGCGGGTCAGGATACGGACTGTGTCCTAAACCCCTCAGCACGAATAATGAAACAATATCACTCGGCTGCTTTAACAATCCTTTCAAACTCATCCTCAACTTTTTTAAACACCTCTACTAAAACAGGATCAAAATGTTTTCCTGCACCTTCTTCAATAATTTTGCAGGATTCCGCGTGAGAAAAAGATTTTTTGTAAGGGCGAACAGAAATCAGGGCATCATAGACATCCGCAATTGCCATAAGCCGCCCTTCAAGCGGGATTTCTTCTCCTTTCAGTC
>JAIRUY010000162.1 GCA_031254175.1 Treponema sp. | reverse complement strand
TTTGATGATTTTTCCAGTAGGTGGTAGTAGCCGCGCTTTGGATGGTAATTCCACGTTCCTGTTCCTGTTCCATCCAGTCCATTATCGCTTCCCCATCGTCAACTTCGCCGATGCGGTGGCTTTTTCCGGTGTAATAGAGAATCCTTTCGGTAGTGGTGGTTTTCCCGGCGTCAATATGAGCCATGATGCCGATATTACGCATAGTCTTAAGCATTAACTTATTCTAGTAAACATTAAAATAATAATCAATTGCGGAACAGTTTGATTCGTGTTGATTGTAGGCGAGGGGTATGTTGATTAAAAATAAAAAAAAGATATACTATTGCTATGCGTAAAACCTTTTCTTATGTACTTGTGACACCTCATACCATTGCCAAGAGCAGAACTGGCGGTGTTCTTTCAAGACTGCTGTCCCGTACAGATTTAGCTCTGGTAGGCGCCCAAATGTTTGCGCCTGATAAAGATTTTTCTTTTGCGTACGCGAGAAGTCTTCGTGAAAGAGCTCCTGCCAACCAGCTTATGCTTCTTGCGGATTACGCGGAAAAAATAATGGCTCCTTCAGGCGGAAGGGCGCACAGGACTTTATTGCTCCTTTTCTACGGAGAAAATCCATGCGAGCAGCTTTTGAATGCCTGCGGGCATATTTATACCCAGCATGTGGAGATGGATGCTTTTTCCGGTGAAACAATACGCGATACTTATTCCGATCTGATTTTTTCACCTGACAATCCGGATGAAGTCCGGTACTTTGAACCTGCGGTTTTTACTCCAAGAAAGCAGGATGAGGCAAACAGCGATCTCCGCCTTATTGCCAATTTTCTTGACGGGCACCCAAACCTTATAGAAAATATCATGCATCCCGATCCTTCAAAAATTGAAAGAACACTTGTAATAATTAAACCGGATAACTGGAAGCATAATTCTTCAAGACCGGGAACAATTATAGATATGTTTTCCCGCACAGGCTTAAGAATAATTGGAATAAAAGTACACCGGTTCTCACTTGCGGAAGCTCTGGATTTTTACGGACCTGTAGAAGCCGTTTTAAAAGAAAAACTTGCGGAAAGTTTCGGGAAAAGAGCGATAGAAGTTCTGGAAAAAGAGTTTAATTTCAGGATGAGTTATGATCTTTGCAAAACAGTAATTGAAAATTTTGGAATCGAATGTGCGAAAAATCAATTTAATCAAATTGTTGAGTTTATGTCCGGAAAAAAACCGGGCGATGAATCAATTGATGACCCGCTGAAAAAAGGCGAAGTCAAATGTATGATAATGGTTTATGAGGGAGAAAACGCCGTAAAGAAAATACGCGATGTCCTTGGGCCCACAGATCCGCTTCAGGCTCCGGAAGGCACTGTGAGAAGGGAGTTTGGCAGCAATGTCATGGTTAATACCGCTCATGCCTCAGATTCATCTGAAAGTTATGAGCGTGAAAAAGACATAGTAAGAATTTATCATAACTCTGTAGTTAATATTATCAGGGATAATCTTGGAAAATGAACAGCCGAAGATACACTGTTTCTGAACAACTTCTATTTTTAATATTTCAAGGCTCCTTCGTCTATCGGTTAGGACATGAGATTCTCAATCTTAAAAGACGGGTTCGATTCCCGTAGGAGCTAATAAACCATAAAAAACATGGAGGCATGATTAAAATGAAATGTTTTAAAAAACCATTGGTGGTATTTTTTATTATCTTGATTTTTTCCGGCTGTGCCAGCAATCCTCTGACGGGAAAAAAGACAATGGCGTTTGTAGATAACAGATCGCTTTTTCCACAATCTTTTGCCGAATACCGGAATTTTCTTAATGAAAACGATGTTATCAAAAATACACCGGAAGCGGAAATGGTTGAGCGGGTAGGACAAAGAATGGCTGAGGCAGCCCGGAAATGGCTTGAAAGAGAAGGATATGCCAGTTATTTGGATGCATACGAGTGGGAGTTTAATTTAGTTAGGGATGACGCCGTAAATGCCTGGTGTATGCCGGGAGGCAAGATTGTTTTTTACACAGGTATTCTTCCCATAACACAGACAGAAGCAGGTCTTGCGGTAGTAATGGGACATGAAATAACACACGCCCTGTTAAACCACGGTCAGCAAAGAGTAAGCGCCGGTTTGCTTCAACAGATTGGCGCTGTTGGAGTTGCGATACTGGCCTCAGGCGGGTCTGAACAAACCCAGAGTCTGGCAATGGGCGCGTATAGCCTGGGTTCTACATTTTTGGGCACAATGCCTTTCGGCCGAGAGCATGAAAGCGAAGCCGATCGTTACGGTCTTATTTTAATGGCAATTGCCGGCTATAACCCTGAAGAATCAGTTCCTTTCTGGCAACGTATGGCAGCCCAAGGGGGCGGCGGAACTCCCGAGTTTTTAAGTACACATCCTTCCAGCGCTACAAGAATTAGACAGCTTCAGGGCTGGATACCGGAAGCAAAGGAAACTGCGGCCACTTTCGGAGTGCGTTTCTAGCGTTATGCTAGAGTGTTTCAGAGTGATATTGTATTAGTGTAGTTACAGGCGTAGGATCAAGTATTTGCTGATAGTTTAAAAAAGGCAGTCCCACAACACCGAAGATTTCAGGAACTTCCGCACCGCCTTCGTTAAGGAGCGCGCGTGCGGCGTTTAATGTGCCTCCGGTCGCGATCAAGTCATCGGTAAGCAGTATTCGCTTGCCTTTTGGAACATCGGCGCTGTGTACCTCTATTTCCGCCTGTGCGTATTCAAGGTGATATTTTTTCGCCAGGGTAACGCCGGGTAATTTGCCTTTTTTACGGATTGGAATCAGCGGAATGCCCATAACGGCGGCGAATGGGGCGGCAAACAAAAAACCTCTTGCTTCAATTGCCGCAACAGCGTCTATTCCTTTGTCTTTGTATATTTCCGCCATTTTGTCGATGCAGAACCTAAAAGCCAAAGGAGATATAAGGACGCTTGTAATGTCGTAATAGAGTATCCCTTTTTTTGGGAAGTCAGGAACCTTTCTGATGTAATCATCCAAATTTATTAAAGCCATATTGATATACTATAATATGTTATTAAGCCATTTTTCAATAGTTGTTTTTTCAGTTTTTCCTTCAGGGGAAAGCAGCAGTTCAAAGCAATGCGCTTCACTGTCTTTTACGATGCCGCGAAGGTAATCAAGTGTTTTTTCATTTTTGCAAAAAATTCCGCATTTTCTTGAGGCAAGGTTAATATGCTGAAATAATTCTTCTAAATACGCAAAGTTTTCCGGTTTTGGGTTTTCGCAGCCAATGAAAAAAAGGCTTGCAGGCAGAAGATCGTTACCTGCAAAACTTTCGGCCGGGCATATTTTTACATCAAAACCGGCAAGGGCGTCCGATATTAACTGTGCTGTCGGTTGAATTGATTGAGTTCCGTCAGTAATAACCAGCGCTCTTTTTGCTTCACTCACAGATTCATCCTAAAATATTAAAACATTGATGTCAATCATTTGCTTCGGTGCCCATGCTTATGACTGAGTAATTTACAATAATCCAGAAATTATCCCTTTTTTCCAGAGTATATGTATAACGCCGCAGTTCAGTATAGGTTCTCATTCTGTATTTTTGCAGAACGTCTACAGTCCCTTCGTCATTGTTGTAAACAGTCCTTAAGATTTCGTAACTTGAGGGGATCATGGCGATATCGCCGTCAACAACTTCGTTTTGAAGGTTCAGGCGGTATTCCGCAAGCATTCGCCTTCGGCCTTCTTCGTTCTCTGAATTCCATCTGCGTCTTTGAACCGCGTCTCGTACCAGCATGGATTCAATGTCGAGGTAAAGGAAGAATTTTTCCCATTGGGACTGCTGCCTTGCGGTGAGCATATACGCGACAACTTCATCAGGAGAGAGCCTCTGGCGTACAAGAACAGCCCCTGTTGCGACATCCATTTCCAGCGGGATGCCGTCAGGCCCGTAAATAACGGCCGGGCGAAGGCTGAGGCTCAAATAATTTGATTCTATTGCCGGGAAAGCCTGTGATCTGAACAATTCGGGATAAACCCTTGCCCGTACCCTGTAAGAGCCGCTCTGACTGAAACTTACATAATCTTTCAAGTCTTCCACAAAAGAAAAAGATTCGCCGCTTTCAATGGCTATTTCCCGGAAAAACACCTGATTGTTTGCAGTTCGTTTGCGGACAAGAGAATCGGCCTGCGGAACCTGCCGGTTTGTCATCGTTCTTATATCAAAATCAACCGAGAATATCCGATCATCTGCTAACTTAAAACGATACGGAAAAGGGCTGTTATTGGTTATTGTAATCTGCACATAAATGGGGTCTGTTTCAACATAATAAATACGTCTGTCAAAAAACCGGATGTTAAACTCTACTTCTCCCCGGCCGGTTTTTTCAAATGCCGAAAGAAGTGAAAGACTAAAAAACCCAAAAAGGATTGCTGCCGCTAATCGAAATATATTTTTCATTGCTAACTCCTGCATGAGGTGGTCAAAATGAGCACACTTCTATATTATAGTAATCGGCAGAATTGTATGAATACCTTATCTTTTCCTGACTTATTAGGGAAAACCGCCGGTTCAAAAGCTGTTTCCCGCGTTTTTTCCGCTGTAAAAGATGGAAAATTCCCCGTAGAAATTGAAGGCTGCGAAGGCGCTTTTACGGCTTTTCTTGTTTCAAAAGCTTTTTCTGATATAGGGGGGCAATTTTTCGTTATTGTCCCGCAGGAAACAGATGCCGAAGATTTGGCTGTGGAGCTTAACTCTTGCGGTATTCCATGTATGAAATTCCCATGGTGGGGAACCGCGCCTTACCGTGAACTTGCTCCTCAATCTGCCGTTTTTTCTGAAAGAATAAAAATATTATCAAATGTTGTCCTAGGTGAACCGGGAGTAATAATAATTCCGCAAAGGGCGCTTCTTACGCCTCTTCCTCCTTTTGAATATATAAAAAACCTGCTTGTTTCCCTGAAAACAGGAGGTGAAATAGATACCGTAAACCTCGCTAAAACTCTTGTTTCTTATGGATATATAAGAGTGCCGCGCGTACAGGCCGGAGGGGAGTTTGCCCTTCGCGGAGAAGTGTTTGATATTTTTATGGGCGAAGATGAAGCTTACAGGGTTTTATTTGATTTTGACAGAATTGAAACAATTAAAAAATTTGATCCCGCGCTTCAGGGTACAGATGCACAAAAATTAAAAGAGCTTCATATCCGCCCCATGAAGGAAGTTGTCTGGACAGACGACGTGATTGAAACGCTTGAAAACAATCTTGCCTCTTTAAAGGAATTTTCAGACGGGGGCAAGGCAATAATTGAGGAGCTGATAACAAACAGAAGCATACAGGGTGAAGAGATGTTTTATCCTCTTGCTTTTAAAAAGGCGGATAATTTCTTTTGTTATCTTGGGTCTAACGCTTCAGCTACTTTGTTTTTGATTGACAGGGAACGGCTTGAAAATATGCAGGATAGCCTTGAGCGCGAGTATCAGGGTTCTTATATGCGCGCAAAAAGGGAAAAGGAAAAATCAAAGAATGAAGTTGAGTACCCTCTGCCGGAACGCCTGCTTCTTGATTTTTTCAGTCTTCTTGATAATTACTCAAGAAAAAACTCCGCGCGCATTATTTCTTTCAGGACAATAAAAGGCGAACCCAAGGAAGGATACTATCCTGTAGAGCTGCCCTGTGAGCCGGCGCGCAGTTTTTTTGGCAATATAGATTATTTGAAAGAAGAGTTTGCCTCTCTTCTGAAAAACAACTGGCAAATAGTTGTGGCCGCCGAATCGCAGGTACAGGCGCAGCGAATAGAAAAAATACTTGAACCTCACAAACATCTGTCAATAATTTCAATGCCGCTTACTGCCGGTTTTTCCCTGCCTGATATTAAATTCATGCTTGTACAGGAAAATGAAATATTCGGCCGCCGTAAAAGACCGCCGCGATCCTTAAAAACCGTACGTTCAAGTCCAATCGACACTTTTGTCGAATTAAATCCCGGCGACTATGTTGTCCATGTAAATCACGGTATCGGCCTGTTTAAGGGAATTGAGAGGCTGAAAGCGCTGGGACATGAGAGGGATTATATTCAGCTTGAATACGCGGATGATGAAAAAGTATTTGTGCCTGTAGAGCAGGTCAACCTTGTCCAGCGTTATATCGGCAGCGAAGGCAATCCGCCAAGGCTTGATATTCTGGGTTCAAAAAGCTGGGAGAACCGCAAAGCAAAAGTTAAAAAATCCGTAGAGGACATTGCCGAAAAACTGATTGAATTGTATTCAAAACGCAAACAGGCCAGGGGTTTTGCTTTTGGCGCAGACACTGAATGGCAGACAATGTTTGAAGCGGCGTTTCCCTTTGAAGAAACGGAAGATCAGCTCCGCTGTATAGAGGAAATAAAACATGACATGGAAAAATCATCCCCGATGGACAGGCTTGTCTGCGGCGATGTTGGTTACGGCAAAACCGAGGTTGCGCTTCGTGCCTGTTTCAAGGCGGTAATGAGCGGCAAACAGACGGCGTTTCTTGCTCCCACAACAATTTTAGCGGAGCAGCACCATGAAAACTTTAAGGAAAGATTTTCCCGTTTTCCCGTTAATATCGCAATGCTGTCGCGTTTTGTAGACAGAAAAAAAACACGCCTTATTCTTGAACAGGTAAAAAAAGGTGAAATTGATTTATTGGTCGGAACCCACAGAATTATCCAGCGTGATGTGCAATTCAAGAATCTCGGTCTCATCGTAATTGATGAAGAGCAGCGCTTCGGCGTCAAAGACAAGGAAAGACTTAAAGAATTAAAAACAAATGTTGACTGCCTGACTCTTTCAGCAACGCCCATCCCGCGTACTTTGCACATGAGCCTTGTAAAAATCCGCGACATGAGCCTTTTGGCAACGGCTCCTCCGGGACGCCGCCCAATCGAAACATTTGTAGAGGAATACTCAAGCGAAAAAATTGCCGCTGCGATCCGCCGCGAAGTTGAGAGGGGAGGGCAGATTTTTTTCCTTCATAACCGTATTGAAACCCTGAAAGAGATTCGCCTAAAACTTGAAAAACTGCTTCCGGAGATACTGATTGATGCTGCGCACGGGCAGATGGAAGCAAGAGAGCTGGAAGATGTTATGCGCAGGTTTATTCACGGCGGTTCTCATGTTTTGGTTTCTACAACAATTATAGAAAACGGCATTGATATTCCAAATGTAAACACAATAATAATTGACAGGGCTGATATGTACGGCGTTTCTCAGCTATATCAGTTAAGGGGAAGGGTAGGCCGAAGTGACAGGGTAGCGTACGCTTATCTTTTCTATCCGCAGCAAAAATCGCTTTCCGAAATAGCGATGAAAAGGCTTCAGACAATTTCAGATTTTACAGAACTTGGCTCCGGTTTTAAAATAGCGATGAAGGATATGGAGATTCGGGGAGCCGGTAATCTGCTCGGTCGTGAACAATCGGGAGATATTTACTCGGTTGGTTTTGATTTATATGTAAAACTCTTGGATGACGCGGTAAGGCGTCTTGAAGACTCTGAGTTCGAATCGGAAACAGAGACGCTGCTGGAACTTGAATATTCGGGCTTTATCCCCGATTCATACATCGATTTACCGCAGGAGAAAATGGAAATCTACAAAATGATTGCCGCTATCACAGACAATGATGAGCTTGAGCGTATTTACACTGAACTCATTGATCGTTTCGGACCATTGCCGGATGAAGCGGCTTCTCTTCTGGCTCTTGCTGAAATACGAATAATTTGCCGCCGGCTTGCGGTTTCTTCGCTTAAAGAAAGGGGCGGTGTAGTACGCATTGAGTTTGCGAGGGTTTCAAAAATTAAAATTGAAAGGCTTCTTCGTCTTATGCAGGATTCTTCCGGCAAGGTAAAGCTTGATCCGAAAAAAGCAAATGTATTGCTTCTTGCGACAGGCAACATCGGCCTAAAGGAAAAGAGTGAATTTATCAGGGAAAAACTTTCCGCCCTCGGGTAGTTGTTTTATCTTTTTTCGTGCGGAGAGGTTTAGTTCATAAAAAAAGCTGTCCGGGAATTATTTCCTAGTGTTCTGTAATATTCAAATGACACAATGTGTAGTTAAGTTAATTCCTTGTGTAATAAGGAATTAACGCATTTTGTGATTATGGAAATCGAATATTACAGAACACTAGACAGCCTCTGTTTTTAATTAACTTTCAGCAATTCCGCATTGTCCCTTCGATTCCATCTGAGCGCAATTTCGTAAGGCATTTCAGAAGAAATGTTTTTGATGGATTTATTTGCACCTAGACTCAGAAGCACATTTATATTTTCAGGCGTTCCGTATCTCGCGGCGAGATGGAGGATTGTATTTTCCGAGCTATCTTTTGCGTTTATCGCCCTGCCCGAGAAGAGCGCCTTTATGCAATTTTCACCCTTGGAAAAAGATATTTCTGCCGGGTTTTTATTGTCAACGGCGGGAAGGAAAGGGTCAGCCCCCGAATCCGCGAGTAATTTAGCCGAACCCCATTGTTCCGTGTCTACAGCAAGTCTAAGCGGTGTTTTTCCGTTACTGTCCACTGAATTGATTCTTGTTCCGCGGCCCAGTATAGTCTGAATATAATTGACAGGAACCCTTTCCTGCAGGGCAATATGAAGAGGCGAATTGCCAAAATCGTCAGATGTATTTAATCTGTCATTTGTAAGAAGCGCGGATACCATAGCAGGGGACACGCCAAGAGAAATCTGAAACGGCGTTCTGTTGCTTGTGTTACGCGCATGAATTGAGGAACGGCTTGAAAGAAGAAAGTTTACCATATCTGTTCTTTCAGTGCTGACAGCGATATGCAGAGGAGTGTCGCCTCTTGTGTTTCTGGTATTTGGATCAGCTCCGCCAGATATTAGCCTCTGCATGGAAGATAAATTTCCTGCCTTTGCCGCTTCCATAAACGGAGTGTTTCCTTCGACGTTGCGTACTTCAAGGTCGGCCTTTTGCCCGATAAGCAGATTTTCCAAATCAGTCATTCCAAGACTGACAGCATCGTGAAGGGGAGTATTGCCGTTCAGCGAAAAAACATTTACGTCAATTCCATGGCTAATAAGCGCTGTTCCGGCATTTAACGTATTCCATCTGACAGCGGCATGAAGAACAGAGTTCCCGTGAGTATCACGCGCGTTTATATTGGCCCTGTTTTCAATCAGGGTTCTGATTGCGGACGTACTGTTTGTTTTTACCGCCATAAACAACGGAGTTTCACCTGTTGCGTTAGTTTCATTAGCTTGTATGCCATTTCTTATAATGACAGGAATCGCGCTGATTAAATTCCACTGAGCCGCATAATGAAGCATACTGTTTCCCATGCCGTCTCTTGCGCGGATAGTAGCCGGATTGATTATCCATTCCCGCATTCCGTTGTTTGCCGAAAGTGCAAGAAACAAAGGACTCTGATCTGAAGAATTTAATGAAAATATATCCGCGCCCCTTGAAATAAGAAATTCTCCGGTTTCTTTATTATTGGATCTTACAGCGAAATGAAGGGCAGTATCTCCGGTCATATTTCTTGCGTTAACAGGAGATCTCATATCAAGAATTAAGGACAATCTGTCGGTACTTGTCTGGTTTCTTACTGCGGCATGAAGAATCGTATTGCCGGCGCTGTCTCTTTGATTCACCGTATTCTGGGTAACAAGCAAGTTAAAGACATTGCCGCCTGACCTTGACGCGATATCAAAAGGCGTTACGCCTGAATTGTCGGCGGCAAATATTTCAGAGCCGTGTGAAATTAAAGCCGGAATTGCGTTTAAACGCCCTTCCTGGACTGCAATGTAAAGAGGCGTTTTGCCTTCGATATTTCTGATTTTCACATCGCTTCCGCCGCCAAGCAAGACTTGAATTACATCAAGAGGACGGTTGAGAATTAAAGAGATATGAAGAGGAGTTTCTCCGTGCTCGTCACGAAGATTTGGATTGGCTCCTCTGCTTAATAAAAGGTTTATAATTTCCCTGTGAACTTCCAATGGAGCGCCAATGTGAAGAGGAGAGTTTCCTTTTGCGTCCGTAATATTTACATCCGCGCCGCTTCCAAGAATGATATTTATTACCTGTAAATTGCCCAAACGTACGGCTTCATGCAGGGCAGCAGCCCCTGATGAAGTTTTTATGTTGATATCAATATTTTTTTCCAGCAGAAAAGAAATTAAACCGGAATGATTGTTCATTACAGCATAATGAATTGGAGCAAGTCCGTCATTGCGGCGGATATTATAATTGGCACTTCGCACTGCCGGCGCGAAATACGCGAAAACAGGACTTTGTGAGTTTCCGCCGGAAAGAATAAGCTGCTCGGCGATTTCAATGTGGGTTTTTGAATCTTTTCTTTCAAAAGCATAATCAAGCGCGTTTTTATTTGATTTATCTGTTTTGTTTATCAGCGCCGCCGCTGTGGATATAGCAAGTATGTCTTTTAAGCCCTGAATGCTGCCTGCGATACTCGCCAGATGAAGAACTGTTTTTCCGTCATTATCAACTGCCTGAATTGTATCGGCTGTCAGAAGCGCCTTAAAAATTGAAGTTCCCCTGCTAAGAGCCAAAGCCGCTGCGGATGTGTTAGCGCCTGTTTGCAGGTGAATGTCCGCTTTTCCGTTTACCAGGATTTCGGCTGTTTTTGTGTCATTTTTCCCTACGCTTATCCCCAAAGGACTTTGCCTTGAATTATCAAGGGCATTGGGATTTGCTCCAAGCGCCAGAAAAAACGCGGCAAGCTGGGAGTCCTGATTCTCCGCCGCATAGTGAAGGGGAGTTCTGCCTTGCGAATCTGTGGCATTTACGTCTATCTCTCCAAGAAAATAACTTCTTGACCTTTCGTCTCCACGCGAAAGTAATGACCAAATATCAGTACCTGCCTCTTGTACGGAAGCAATCGGCGCCGGCTCAGCGGCAGGAGCGCTTTTACAACTAAAAATAAAAAGCACGAAAATCCCGGTTAAAATAATGGTTATTGAATGTAAAAATGCTGACTTTTTCATATATATATCATCGGTATACTAATCTTGAGTATGAAGCGGCTTTTCTTTAAACAAAAGTGGACTTGTTTGGGAACCATCGAGTTTCCAAACAACTATATTGACAAAAATACCGTATTTTGATAAAAATGTTTATCTTGCGGCCTTGGTGGAACTGGTAGACACGCTAGCTTGAGGTGCTAGTGCGGAGACGCATGGAAGTTCAAGTCTTCTAGGCCGCAATTTCGCATTCCCCGTCCCTTGTTTTGAGGTTATTTTAAAATTGTAATATACATCATTTCCTGCCTCATCAATGAGGTAAGGGGTTTTCTGCATTTTAACCAGAAATTTGATAACGGGGTTTGTACTCCTTC
>JAIRUY010000136.1 GCA_031254175.1 Treponema sp. | reverse complement strand
GTAGCCATTGCGGAGGTGTTATACCCGATCCCTTTCCGAACTCGGAAGTCAAGCCCTCCCGCGCCGATGATACTGCCTCTCTAAGGGGCGGGAAAGTAGGTCGCTGCCAGGCCTTTTTTTTATTTTTTAAAAACGTATTTTCTTGAAAAACTTCGATTTTTTTATATAATTATATATGGGAGAGTCTAAAAAAAGGAGCCATTATGAAGCTCTTAAAATTAACGCAGAAACAGTTTGTTTTTGGCCTTTTGCTTATAATGTTTTTTATATTACCCTGTTTTGCCCAAGACGGATCCGGAAACTTTACAATGAGCGGTGTGGCAAGTCAGATTATGGCAAATCCGGGGTTTGTCGGCGCCCACCCAAGTCTCCCCATGAATTCAAAAGTAAAAATTAAAAATCCTGTTAACGGAAGGGAAATTGAAATAACCATCATAGGACGCATTGACTCGTCATTAAACCGCGTTATTGATCTTTCCAGGGACGCGATTACTGCTCTGCAAATGAGGGCAGGGGATAATGTTATTATCATAGTCAGCGCGCCGCCGCGTCCCGGACTCAAGGATACGGGGCAAATAGTCGAACTTGTAAACCCTGCCAGAGCTAATCAGGGAGAAAGGCGGACAGCGGCAGAACCGCTGCCTACAGGAGAGCAGTTTTTATTGCCGGAAGCTTCTGTCACCGCAAATAACGCGTCAAATGATACTTCACAGCATGATCCGGACAGGAGGGCGATGGAAACCTTGTTTGGCGCTCGCATTTCTGGAAATGAATCTTTGGAATTCCTCGCATGGTTAATGGCGATGACTTTGGACGCAAGGGAAGCGCGTGAAGCAAGAGAGATACGTGAGGCAAGGGAAGCGCGTGAGGCAAGAGAAGCAAGATAATAACTTGAACAGATACGTTTTTTATGATATAATTTAAAAAAGGGGGAACCCAGTGGCAGTATTTGCGGAAGTTAACAAGTCAGAATCCCGGCAGTTGGTTACTTTCCAGCTTGGAGAGGAACTTTATGGTGTTAATATAATGGATGTCAAGGAGATTGTTCGTGTGCAGGCAATCCGGGCAATTCCCAATGCGCCTGCGTATGTAGAAGGAATCTTCAATCTTAGAAGCGAGATTATTCCGATCATTAACCTGCATAAGCGGTTTCATATAAAAAAACTTGTAACCTCGGAAGAAGACGAACTTCTGTCAGGTTTTATAATTCTTGATATTGATGGGATGAAACTGGGAATAATAATCGACAGGGTTTCCCGTGTAGTAACAATTGAAAAAGAAGATGTTCAACCGCCGCCTCAGATGTTTTCAGGAATTGGTACCGAATATATTGAAGGCGTAGTTCGGCAGGAAGGAGGTTATCTGATAATCCTTGGTATCAGAGACCTCTTCAATCCAAAAGAACTGCAAAAAATTGCTGAATTGCGTAGATAGGCAGGCGCAAATTGCCGCATGAAAATTGAAGTTTATTCTCCAACAATAAGACGGAAAGAGATGGATGCGGTTTTAACCGCAATGGTAGAAGAAAAAATAGGCCCGGGGGACAGAAACCGGCTGTTAATTCAAACGGCAAAAGAACAGATGCGCTTTGATTATGCCCTTGCCCTTCGGAGCCCTGCTGTTGCCCTGCACCTTTCGCTTAAAGCTCTTGATGTAAAAACAGGACAGGGAGTCCTTGTCTCTGCCCTTTCTCCGCAGTATTATTTACAGGTCATTAAAGATTTGCAGCTAACACCGGTATTCTGTGATGTAACTTATGATTTTCCGTGCATCAACCGGGAAACGATAGAGAAGGCAATGGCAAAAAAACCGGATGGTCTTGAAATTGGCGCCGTCGTTTTGCATCACACTTTGGGCTTTGTGCCTGATGCTTTATCCATTCTTGAACTTGGAATCCCTGTTATTGAGGATATTTCCCACAGTTACGGAAGCTGGCTGAAACCCAAAGAAGAAAGCACCGAAAAAGACAGTTCACCTTCCCAAACATCCGCTTTTCCTGTTATTCACGGTGTTTTCTGCATTTTGGGACTTGAAGAAAAAGATATGCTTACATCCGGCGGAGGCGCTCTTCTTTTTGCGATGAACAGACGGGACGGATCGGTTTTGCGGAATTATTCAGGAATTGCGGATGAATACTGCCTGCCTGACATTAACGCGGCTCTTGCAATTATTCAATTTAAGGAAGCGCAGAGGAATATCGAAAGAAGAAATGAAATTGCCAATTTCTACGTTAAGGCAAGCCTTCAAACAAGACATAAACGTTTTATTTCCCGGTCGGAAGATGAAAATAATAAATATTCTTTTTCTTTGGTTTTAGAGACGGGGTTAAAAGATGTAATTGCCTATGCGAAAAAAAAGGAAATTCTTCTTGACAATGCGTTTGAAAAAACAATCGCCGCGTCTTTAGTTTGCGAAAATTGCCCTGTAAGCAGTTCACTTGTTTTGCGGACAGTTCTCTTCCCGATGTATCCAAGGCTTCGTTCGCAGGAAGTGGAACGCGTATCGCGACTCATTATGACTCTTCCGTAAAAGGACTGAAAGGATGGGAAAAAGCGCGTGTATAATTTTTAATATCTATAAAAAAAATGCCGCTGAAACAGCCGGTGAGATACAGGCAGAACTTGAAAGACATTCAATAAAAACGACAGTTTTTTCTTTTGACGGAAAGTCAGACAAAAATCCCGCAGGTTATTGGGACATTGCTTTCTCCGTTGGAGGAGACGGAACTGTATTGTATACTGCCCGCTGCCTTGCGCCCTTTGGAGTGCCAATTCTGCCTGTAAATATCGGTTCTTTGGGTTTTATCGCCGGTGTAAACAGGGATAGCTGGCTTACTGTTTTTGACAAATGGGAAAAGGGAGATATTTCCATTTCAAAAAGATGTATGTTTGAGATTTCCATAGAACGTAATTCTCAAATCATTGCAAACAGTATATGCCTTAATGACGCGGTCATTTCCTCAAGCAGTATCGCAAAACTTATCAATTTAAAAGTGAACATAGACTCAAATAAAAACATAACTGAATTGGGTTCGTACCGGTGCGACGGATTGATTGTCGCTACTCCGACAGGTTCAACCGCTTATTCATTGGCGGCAGGCGGCCCGATTCTTGATCCGGAAATGGAAGTGATGCTGCTTACTCCTATCTGCCCGTTTACCCTGTCAAGCAGGCCTTTTGTGCTTTCTTTGCAGCAGACAATTACAATAACTGTCGAGAAAGAACAGAGAACCAGTCTGCTTTTAAATATTGACGGACAGGATACTTTTGATCTCAAGCGCGAGGATAAAATAAATGTCAGACAGGCTCCCAAACACGCGTTGTTGATATATGCCGATATGCACATGTATTATTCGGCGATTCGAACCAAACTTTTCAAGCCTGAAGGAGAAAATAATGCTTGAAGAGTTGTCGATCAGAAATTACGCGCTTATTGATTCTGTTAATCTTTCTTTTCGCCCGGGCTTTAATGTTTTAACGGGTGAAACCGGCGCCGGAAAATCGATAATTGTCGGCTCTTTAAGTTTCTTAATGGGCGGGAAAGCTGATATTGACATTATCCGTTCGGGATGTGAAGACGCAAGCGTATCGGCAGTGATCTCAATTAAAAAAAATAATACGGAAGCCGTTAACTGGCTGAACACGCGTGATATCGAATGTGAAGAAGAGACTGTAATTTTACGCAGGAATATCAAGACTTCCGGACGATCTTCAATTTACATTCAGAATGTTCCCGTAACAAAACAGGATTTGACTGATTTTACGGGTTTGCTGTTTGACCTTCACGGACAGCATAATCATGAATCTCTGCTTCGCAGGGAAAATCACCGCGTCTATCTGGATCGTTTTGCGGGAATTGAAGACGAGGTGCAGGATTTTTGCAAAGTATTTCTTGACTTAAGCGAAAAACGTAAAACTCTGGAAGCTTCATTAAAAAGCGATCGTGAAAGAGAAGAAAGGATAGAGCTTCTTCAGTTTGCTGTTGATGAAATAACAAAGGCAAATGTTCATGTTGGAGAAATCCGCGAACTTGAGAATGAAGCGCAGAAGCTTTCCGATTTTGAAAAATTGGCAGGTTTTATTCATACGGCGGCCGGATGTATTTTTGACGGAGAAAACTCTATTTTAAGCCTTGCCCGCCGCGCAAAAGGCGCTCTTGATAATGCCTCTTCTGTGGATTCATCGCTTGGAGAAATCAACAGAAGATTTGAAAATCTTTATTATGAGGCTGAAGATATTGCCGGAGATTTTCGTTCGTACAGGGACAATTTAACATTTGACCCTCAGCGGCTGGAAGAAGTAAATGAACGCCTTGTAATGCTCTCAAAGCTGAAAAAAAAATACGCGAAAAATATTGTGGAGCAGGGCGGAAATGAAGAAGAAGCGATTGTCCTTTACAAGACTCAGGCGGAAGCGGAAATAGAAGCCCTTTGCGGCGCTGAGGAAAACAGGGAAAAATTAAAAGCGCAAATCGCGGGTTTGGAAAAAGACATAGTCGCAAGGGCGCAAAGTTTACGTCAGAAACGCCTGTCTTCAGCGGAAAAATTAAGCCAGTCAATTACCGGTATATTAAAACATCTTGGGATGCCGAATGCCCGCTACGAGGTAAACATTATTCCCAAACAGCAGGGCGGGCAAACATCATTCGGCCCATGGGGAACGGATGATGTGGAATTCCTGATTTCCGCGAATACAGGCGAGGCCTTGAAAGACCTTGCCCGCATTGCCTCCGGCGGCGAGCTTTCCAGGGTAATGCTGGCGATAAAAACCGCCCTTTTATCCGAAGCGCAGACCGCCGAAGGAACGCCGGTTCAAGGCGTTGAAACACTTGTTTTTGATGAAATTGATGCAGGAATTGGCGGAGAAGTTGCATTAAAAGTAGGGGAGTATCTTTCTAAAATAGGCAAAAAATCGCAAATTTTTTGTGTCACACATCTGGCGAGTATTGCTGTAAGAGCCGATAATCATTTTAAGGTGGAAAAAAGAACTGAAGGCGGAAGGACCTATACAGGCATAGGGCCGTTGAGCGCTGAAGGACGCAGAAAAGAGATTGCAAGGATGCTTGCAGGGGACTCAGGTGAAGCCGCGCTTGCCCATGCGGATGATTTAATGTTAAGATATGGAAAACGGAGTGGTTAATGGCGAAAATCTCCGACAGTGACAGGCACATATACTATGAAAAGGTGAAGCCTTATGTGTCAATGACTAAAGCGCTGTTAAAAACCGAAAAAGATCTTCTGCAGGAAACAAAGAAAAATCTGACCGACGCTCCATTGCGCAAACTGACTCTTGTAGATGAAATGCTTAATCTTGCGTCTAATTATCTGGCGGTTAATGGCGTCTCGCACGCGGTATTAAAAGTAAAAAATGAAGAAGCGCTTAACGATGCCAGAAAATCACTTTATAAAGCCGTTATTTATTTTGAAGAGGTTGTCAGCAATGCAATAGATGCTCCATTTTCGGATTATGAAGATAAATTGGCAGAGATAGAATCTTTCGATCAAAATCAGCGTTATTCTCTGGTAAGAAAAATCGGGTTCGCGATAGATCTTTTGGAGCAGGCGTACGGAGATAATTCCAAATGGAGATGGACATTTGTAGAGCTGGAAGGCAGGTTTGCCGCAACAGCAAAAAACATTTTAAATCTCCGCAATGTTTATGTGAATATGAGTCCTCAGTCGCAGTATTATGATTCAACCGTTTACCATCTAAGGCTTACAAAAAAACTTTTAACGCAGGCCGCTGACCGGTACCGTGAAAAATATGAACTTAATACCGGAGCGATGCATGATTTTAAAACAGGCATTGCTTTCCTCAGCGCGTTAAGGCGGATACACATTATACTTTCCGAAGCTGAAGATGCCGAATCTGTAAAGAAAAAATTGACTATCTGGAAAACCAAACTGGATGCAGATATAAAGAAACAGGAAATAGAAAAAAAAGAAATAGCCGCAAGGGGTTTATCTTGAATGAAAAAAACAGAAGCTTTCGTCTTTTTGTTTTCTTTGTCTTTGCTTTTCTCTGCGGCGCTCTGGCCGCAGGATTTTTCTTCTATAAACAGCGACCTTGGACTGCTGGAGAACTTGATCAACGATACGCTGGAGAATATGCAGGAGCAGCAGAAACTATTGGAAGACTTGAAGAAGAACTTGGACGACAGCGGGAACTTAATCGCCGGTTACGAGAACATAACGAAAGAGCAAGAGAACTTACTCGCGGACTTGCAGATACATCTGGACGAAATGTCAGAAATTTACAGGATGCAGTCGGCCTTATCAGCGAAATACGAACGAAGCTCCAGGTTCTGGAGGACTTTTACGCTGATAGCAATTCCGGCTACAGCGGTAATTAGCGGTGTTGTTGTGTGGATAATTGTGAATTAAAAATGTAAACGGGCTCACTTCAGGTAATCTCTATTTAATCTGGACTTGATAGAATTTTTGCATTAAAATTATACTAGATGAAAAAGTTTCTTTTTTTACCTGTTATAATTCTCATTTTTTCTTCTATCGTTGCTGCGCAAGACCGTTCTGCACAACAAGGCTTTGACTCTTCGCCGTATGTTTCACAGATTAAGGCAGAATCCAGAAATAACCTGATAAGGCTTACCTGGACAGATTCTCCTGAAGCTCGTGGTCATGTTTATATTTTCCGGTCTGCTTTGCCTTTTTCCGGTTCTGTTCCCGCGAATATCAGACCCGTTATCGTAAGATATGGGACGCAGTATTATATTGATGATATTGATGATATAAAAAACATTTATTATTTTATCGCGGCAAGCGATGTTTCAGGGCAGCGTTACGATGTTATTATTCCGCAGACAAACAGTATTTATGTAAATACCGCTCAATCCGATATGCCGGTTCAAAATCTTTCTCATATTGCGCTTGGACCTGCGGATGGTATTTCCAATTTAAGGGCGAGCCGGGACGGGAACAGGGTAGTTATAACTTTTAATAATGCATATCTGCAAAAAAATGCCATTCTTTACAGGAGCGCTCAGCCTGTGCGCTATCAACAGGATCTGATTAACGCCTTTATTGTACGATCTGTTTTTGATTCTCCGGCAGTTGATTTTCCGGCTCCCGGTCAGAACTGGTATTACGCGCTTGTTTATGAGGATGAAGTATCAAGCGGTAATATTGGAATAACGCCGGGAGTTAACGCGACTACTTCCGCGATTGTAATTTATGCAGAAGAGCAGACACAGGCGGAATGGTCGATGCGGCCGATTCCTTTGCCGGTTCTGACTTTGGATAATTATGCTGCCGGCGGCTTTTTACCGGAGTTTTCCCAAGAGACGCCGCTAAGTCAAGACTCTGCCAATGCTTTAAGAGATTCCATGCTGCCGCCTAAAGCGTCCATGGAATTGAAAAACCCGCGTGTTTTTTCCGCTGATACACAGGCTCCGGCAAGCGGAGAGGAATCCGCACTGTTTCAAATTGTTAATAACCATTTCAGAATTTTTGACTGGGAAAAAACGATTGAAAATTTACAGCAATATCTCTCTCTGCCAAGGTCAAGAGAAGCGGAATTGCGCGCGCGTTTTTATCTGGGGCAAGCCATGTATTTTACCGGTAACTACAGGGGCGCTTTATTTGAGTTTTTATCATTCAGATCATACCATCCTGTTGAAGCCAATATCTGGATTGAGGCTGTGCTGACAGCAATGGTGCATTAGCGCAAAGATCTTAAAAGAGCGCGTAATTCCGGGTTTGCCGCATTTTCGATTGCCGGCCTTGATGGTCTGTCTGTCTGAAGTATAATTTCATCTCCGGCTTCGATGCGGTCAAAAAAACCGTTTCTTTGCAAATTGCCTATCGCTATTTCTTCATCAACGTTAGTGATAGTTAATGTTCCTACAAGTTCATCGGGACTGTAGACAAGAGCAATGCCTTCATTCGCGATTTGTGCCCGCCCTTTTTTTACAACATCGAAAACAGCGCCCGCCTGTACTCCATCAGCTTTTCCTTTGTTGATGAGCGCTTGTCCCTGTCTTCTTATAAGCAGTCTGCCTCTGAGCGGCATTGAACTTGACAATTGATCTACTATTCCCTTTGAAGCGCTTGTAAGCCTGTCAGTTCCTGTACGGTAAGTGTATAAGATTCCCGCAGGAGAGCCTGTTCTGCCTACAAACAATTCCCCTCTTATGGAAATATCCCGCTCATTTTCCGTTACCGAAACAAGCATAAAATAATCGGCGCCGGCTTCTCTTGCCTGCCTGAAACTTTCAGAAAATGATGCCTGACGTATGTTCAGATTCATCGGCAGAATGTTTCTGTCATGAATTAATAGTTCCCTTATTACTGAAGCCGCTACAGAACCGGCATCGGCATGGTAAAAACTGGACTGATCTGCCATGGAAAAAACGGCAACTTTCCAGTGGCGTTCGGCAAGTTCTACAGGGTTTACCTGCCATTGCCTGAACAGGGCATTTGAAAGCAGGGCGTTGTAGGCTTCTATCGCATCGCTCATGCTGCGGTCTGCAGTTCCCTGATTCTGAAGAAAAAGCAGCTCTTCAAGATATCTGGCAGGGTAACCTTGCAGCCTGAGCAGTTCCGCGTATTCACGCCTGTCTGCCGCAAAAGGATTAAGCCTTAATCCCCGGCGGTATTCAAAAAGCGCCTGTTCAATCATATTGCCTGTACGCAGGTTTCTTGCCCTGTTAAAATGCCATGAAGCCCATCTCGCGCGGCGCGGGTCTTCAAGGGATGTTGAAGAGATAAGAGTTTCTTCCAGAATGGCGCGGATAAATTCGTCATCTTCGTTGATTGTAATAGCTGTGGAAAGAACGGTAATCGCTTCAAGCCGCTGCCCCATTCTTATGTAGGATAACCCTTTTAAATACCATGCGCCGGAGTTTTCCCTGTCATTTGCGATTATAACATCACATAAACGGGCAGCTTCTTCATACTGGGAATTACGGTAACGAAGGGTTGCCATAAGGGACAGAGCGGACATATTGCCGGGTCTGTAAAACAAGGCGCGTTCAGCGTATCTGATTGCCTCCGGGATTCTGTTATTTTGAGCATAGATGTAGGCGGCGTAATAATAAACGCGGTAATCATCTGAATGCTGCCTTAGGGCGTTGTTTATGTAGTTAAGAGCCGTTTCGCCGTCACCAAGGGAAAGCGTAACGAGCGCGAGAGAAATTAAAAGCCTGCGATCATCCGGATAACGGCGTACTGCCTCACGATAACGCACGAGGGCTTCTGTCGGCCTGTTTCTTGCGATATCAAGTTCCCCTGCTGCGAATAACGCCTCTCTGTTATACGGCTCTCTGGCAAGGATTTCAGCCAAAAGAGAAGCCGCCGCATCAAGATGCCCAAGCGCGATGAGGATAGAAACTTCCAGATTTGCAATTGACATATTGGCGCGCGCAAGCAGCCTTGCTTTTCTTACCCAATTGAGCGCTTCGTCAAATTCGGCAAGTTCATAGTAACATTCACCAAGAGCGGCAGTCCCCTCTGCGTGGGCAGGATTAAGCCTTACACATTCAAAGAAAGATTCTATGGCGGAATACCAGTCTTCATCCGCCATGTAAAGTTTGCCGCGTTCATAATGCATTGCCGCCAAATGTGTAGATGACTGGGCAGCTGCCTGTACAGGAAAAAATATTATAGCACACAGGAGAATCACAAGAAACCTGAAGTGTGTCATTTCCCCCCCCTCATTAAAACCACTATTCCCTCTTCTGCGTAACAATTTTTATAGAATTTATTTTATGTCCGTCCATTTCATGAATGATAAAGCTATAATCTTTATACTCTATTTTTTCGTTTTTGACAGGTATTTTTCCGAAAAGATCAAATACAAAGCCTCCAAGAGTATCAAAGTCGTCAACGGGAAGAAGCAGGCCTGTTTCCTCCGCGAGAAATTCCATGTTTACCCTGGCATCGCAGAGCCATGTGCCATCTCCAAGTTCGACAACATCGTCAGTTTCATGATCAAATTCATCCTGAATATCTCCGATTATTTCCTCAATAATATCTTCCATGGAAGCGATCCCCGATACTCCGCCGTATTCATCTACTACAACGGCAATATGAACTTTTTTCCGCCTTAGTTCACGCAATAAATCGTCTATGTGTTTTGAAACCGGCACAAAAAAAGGTTTTCTGGCAAGTTCACTGACATTGAAAGGTTTATTGTTTACAAGCGCTTTTAACACATCCTTTACATGCAGGATGCCGATAACATTATCTACTGTATCTTGATATACGGGGAAACGGGAATGTTCGCTTTCGATAATACAGGCAAGCAGTTCTTCTTTGGATGCTGACGCTGAAAGGAAAACGGTATCGGTTCTGGGAACCATCACTTCCTTTACTGTAGTTTCCGATAATTCAACAACACCGCGGATCATTTGCTGCTGATCTTCTTCAAGTTCTTTTATTGCCCGCGTGTTCAGCTGAAAAGGATTTTTCACTTTTTTCTCCATATGGAGTTGTTCGGAAACTGAAATCGAAGATACATTGTTTCAGAACAACTTCTTTAAATATTTTCACACATATTTGTGAATATGTGTTCACCTTTAAGCCTTGTTAGTATGTCTTCCTGCAAAACAAGCATAGGCTCATTTTTTTCCAGCGTTTCATGATCCATTCCGTCCAAATGCAGAATACCATGAATTATCAGTCTTCGTAACTCCTCATCCTCGTTTGTTCCGAAATAACGGGCATTTTCGCGTAAAGTGTCAAGAGAAATAACAATATCTCCGGGCAGATAAACTATCCTGTCTCCGTCCTGTATTTCAGTCCCCAGATTGAAAGAAAGTATGTCTGTAGCTTCATTTTTGCTCCTGTATTGGGAATTTAAATCTTTTATGGTTTTATCACCGCAAAGGAGAATTGAAAGTTCCCAGTTGTCGCGTTTTATTTCCTCCAGTACTTTTTGTGCAAAGCCGCTCATTGAAGGACTCCATGAGGGCAGGGGCACTTCCTTTACATTTATAACTACAGTGTTCATTCCAGCGTCTCGTTTGTTTCATTTTGCGTCCTTGTGCCGGCGGGCATGGCTTCGTCAGCTTCTTCTTTTTGTTTGGGATATTCAATTCTGGAGTGATAATAACCCGCAAGCACTTTTACAAAAGCTTTTTTTATTGTTTCCAGATCGCGAAAAGATAAATCAGAATCGGAAAGCTGTCCGTGAGCCGCTTTATCGTCAAAGAGCTGCTGGATAAATTTCTCAATTTTTGCGGCAGTAGGTTTGTTCAGGGTTCGTATCGCGGCTTCAGTTATGTCGGCAAGCATGACAACGGCCGATTCTCTTGAACGCGGAGGATTTCCCGGATAGACAAAATCTTCCGCGTCAACATAATTTTCCAGTTCTGATGCCTTGTTGTAGAACCACGATATTACCGAGTTGCCGTGATGTTCAGAGATGATGGTTATTACATCTTTTGGAAGCCCCAGACTTTGCGCTTTTTCAACACCGAGTTTTAAATGACTGCGGATAATTGTCGCGGAAAGGCGCGGCGCGATTTCGTCATGCCTGTTATAAGCTGTCTGATTTTCCACAAAATAATCCGGATTATCCATTTTTCCTATGTCGTGATAATAAGCTCCGACACGGGCAAGCAGGGCATTTGCTCCTATATCCTGACATGCCTGTTCTGAAAGGTTTGCAACCATCAATGAGTGACTGTAAGTTCCGGGAGCCGCGGTAAAAAGCTTTCGTAAAACAGGAGCGTTAAGGTCGGATAATTCCATTAACCTGAAAGGGGTTACCGCGTTTAACGCGTGTTCAAGCGGCGGCAGAAAGCCAAGCGTAAGCATGCCGGAAATAATACCGTTCAGGACTGCCCAAAAGATTATGATGGGGTAGTCATAAAGGGCAGCCTGACTTAGAAGCAGGATAACAATTACAGCGAAAGAATTTGCCGCCGCGATGACAAGGCCGGCTTTTATTAGGCTCATTCTGTTTTTCGCCTTGTGAAGCACTGTGGAGGCGGCAGCTCCTGAAACAAGCGCGATTATATAAGAATAATTGTCAAAAGCGCCCAAAAAATACGCCCCGAGAGGCAGGGCAAGAGCCATAATCATGGCAGTTCGTGTTCCCGTAAAAACCGCGATTATCATTATTATGAGGGCAGTTGGTATCATCAGCGCTACAGGAAAACCTTCGAAGCCATGGGAAAGATTATTTAACAATACAGACCCAATTATATAGAAGCCGGCAAGAGATGTAAGCAGGAATTTTTCGCTGACATTCATTTCCCTTCCGATGACTATTCTTCCCCTCAGAATTATCAACAATATATAAAACATCAGAATCAGAAAAATAAAGCCCATTATGTTGCGGGGATCCCTTTTTGGCAATGAATTAAAATACGCGTTTAATGCTTTCATTTCCGCTTCTGTGATTATAAAGCCTTTTCTTATTATTCTCTGTCCCTTCTCTATGTTGCGGATAACAGGTTCTGTCTCATCCGCGGATTCTTCAATGAATGATACGGAAATTACCGCAACAATGTCGCGATCCGCGACTTTGCCGGTTTCAAAATTACCGGTATTCCTGACAGATTCTTCATTTCCGTTTGCGGTTATTATCACAGCCGCGACAACACATAACGCTAAACTGAACAGATTGGGACCTGAGCGCAGCCGTTTTAATGACGCGCCCATGTTTTGTTTGATTTTTTTTATTATTTGTTTAAGTTTTATTTTCATCATAAGCCTGTATAATTTTTTTTATCAGCGGATTACGCGCAACGTCAGTTGTGTGTAAAAATGAAAAATGCAGTCCTTCTATTCCTCTTAAAATTTCAAGGGCATGCAAAAGCCCCGATTCGTTTTTTTTCGGCAGATCGATCTGGGTAGAATCTCCTGTAATTATTGCCCTTGCCCCTGTTCCTATTCTTGTAAGAAACATTTTCATCTGTTCTTTTGTGGTGTTTTGCGCTTCGTCCAGAATTACCATGCAGTCGTTGAGGCTTCTGCCTCTCATGTATGCGAGGGGCGCGATTTCAATTGCTCTTGTCTCTTCCAGCCTGTGAATTACATCGTAGGGCACAAGAGACTCCATTGCGTCATACAGCGGCTTTAAATAAGGATCAATTTTTTGGGCGAGATCCCCAGGGAGAAACCCGAGATTTTCTCCTGCTTCAACAACGGGGCGCGTAAGAACCAGTTTCCGTATTTTTTTTGAAAGAACTGCCGCAAGCGCGTTTGCAATTGCAAGGTATGTTTTCCCTGTTCCTGCGGGACCTACGCAGAAACATATTTCATTTTCCCGCATCGCCTGTATATATTGAGCCTGATTATTGCTTCGCGGATAGACCCGGCGGAAACCATGGGGAATTTGAATCATTGTATCCTGTTTAAACGCCTGCTCTTCCGCCAGAGCGCGTATATAATCGGGAGAAGGATCTTCCCCTTCTTTTACAACAGCGATAAGATTGTCCATCATTGTTCTGAAGCGTTTGACTCCGGTTTCATCCCTGCCTTCAAAATGAATTTCATTTCCTCTGGCTGTAATAAATCCGCCGAGAGAACCTTCTATTATTCTTAGATTTCCGTCGTTTACGCCGCAAATCCCGGATAGCAGCTCCCTGTTATCAAAGGCGATAGTTATTTCTTCAACCAAAAGTACTCCTTAATGATTTTATAACTCCATAAACAGCCGCGTCAAGCTGTCAATTTCTGAACCATCTGTCAAGAGCGCCGTCATAAGTTGGGTTGGTTTTTATTTCTGAAATGGGTATCCATTGCACAAGGAAGTTAATATCGGTGGTAATTCTGTTGCCGGAAGCCGTGTTGGAAGTGTTTGGTTTCATTGCAATGCCAAATTCAGCTCTCCAGTCTCCCAAATAATGGATAATGTCAAGATTAAAGCTTTTCATTTTGAAACCGGATCTTGATCTGACCGTGTTGTTGGAAAAATTGAATGAGTCAAATAAATCAGTAAATACATTGTTTTGGGGTCCGTCCATGTACATGGATGTTAAGTTTCCCATTCCCGGTACTCCTTTGAAGTAGCGCCAAATGACAGCATTTGCCGATGTTGCAGACAGCTTGATATCCATAAAACCTGTAATTCCAAAATTAAAGCCCATTGTAAACTGAAAATTTGATTTTGTATTTTCCAGAAAGTTAAAGGTAACGGCAGAATTAACATCTGCGGAAAACCCCATCCTGTTTTTGATAATTTCTTTATTTAAAAAAAGACGTTTGTACCCAAAGGATAATTCGGCAGGGATTAAAACAGGTTCTCCGTATTGTTCCCATTTTCCGCCTAAATACGGAGCAGACGGATTGTTAGGTGCAAAATTTAGCTGATGGGTTTTTAACATTTTAAAACCGGCAGTTATGTCATAAAAGTTTAATGTTGAAGTAATGGCGGTAATTTCGTTGTTTGTTTGAGGATCGAAAACCATATAATATGTTAAATTGCTTCTGTTGTTAAATGTTAAAATTTCTGTAAATCTGAAAGGGTTATAAACCCACTCGCCTGTATCCGGCTCCTGTTTGATGCTGAAATCCGCTTTTGTTTCCGAGATCCAGAATCTTATAACTGTATCGAATGAAATCAACGGATCAAGCGGAGGCAGAGTAAAGCTTACCGTAGCATTTTGCCTTTTATCCATTATGTTTACCGCAAGATTTGCCGCAAGCCTGTGAGCGGTTAAGCCGGGTATCAGGTCTTCATTTTTTGCCCATGCGCCCCAGTGAGGCGAAAGTTCCGGTCCGTCTCCGTCATTATATCTTCTTGATCTGACCAGTGTGCCGCCGAAACTGTATTGCAGATTACTCTGATCGAATATTTCATTTCTGTACAATGGCCGGAATCTGCCGTCATAAGAATATGAGGCTGAATAGTTTGTCTGGCTGTATTGTGTTCTTCTGAATGTGTTCATTGCATTATCATCTATGATCTCGGTTACAGGATCGCGGTAATTTTCTTCGTTTAAAAAATTGATATGACGCA
>JAIRUY010000128.1 GCA_031254175.1 Treponema sp. | reverse complement strand
TGATTATCCTTGCGCTCTTTATCCTCGAGCCCTGCGTGATATCGGGTCGCAGAAAAGCCTTTGCGGAGCAGCGTATCAGACACTTCTTCTACGTTTTTTCGGGTACTGCAATAAATGATGCCGCTGGATTTTTTCCAATTTACAAGACAATCCAGGAGAGCGTCCATTTTATCCTGGGGTTTCTGTACTTCAAAATAGAGATTAGGCCTGTCAAAACCAGTGTTAATGGCAAAGGTATTTTTTTTCAATTTTAGTAACTTTAGTATATCGTCATGAACCTGGGGAGTAGCAGTGGCGGTAAAGGCTGCGCAGACAGGCCGGGTTTTACGGCCTCCGCGAATGAAATCCGCGCGTAGGAAATCTGCAATTTCCATATAACTGGGACGAAAATCATGGCCCCATTGGGAGATGCAGTGAGCCTCATCAACAACCAGCAGAGAAACCTCAATTCCGGAGAGCCGCGCCTCTGCTCTTTGAAGTCCTTCAGGGGCAATGTAAAGGAGCTTTATCCCGCCCCGCTTGATTACGTCCATGGTCTGATTATATTCCCCAGGCCCCAATGAACTATTGAGAAATGCAGCCTCGATACCTACTGCTTTAAGACTCTGAACCTGATCTTTCATCAGAGAGATAAGAGGGGAAATCACAATGCTCATTCCTGGTAATATCTGGGCGGGGATCTGGTAACAGATAGATTTCCCTGCCCCAGTGGGCATCACTGCCAGCACATCTCTGCCGGAAAGAATCGCGTCGATCACTTCATCCTGTCCAGGACGGAATGCTGTGTGGCCAAAGTATTTCGATAAAATTTCGTGCTTGTTCACAATTTTTGCTGTATTTGTAATGTCCTAATTTTGTTTAACGAATTTTGTTATACCCATTTTTGCCGCGGCTTCTCTTCCTCTCCTGTTGATAAAATCAATTTTTTCTTGGTCAGTCATACCTTCCATTTCTTTCTCAATTTTTGCAACAATTACACGATGGCGCCTGATTATTGCCCGTTCTTCCGCTTCTGCTGTTTTATACCTGGAGACTTTAGATTGGGGATCTGGTTCTGTTGCATTTTCGATTACAGACTTCTTAGTTCTGGCCATAATCCATTACCTCGCCATAACTTTTTCTATCGGGTTCTGTTATGCCCAGCTTTGCCAAGGCTTCTTCATAGCTTTTTTTATTATATTCAAACCGTTCTTGGGATGTCATATTTTTTGTTTCTTGATAATATCTTAAGCAATATGCACGGTGACGCCTGATTATTGCCCGTTCTTCTGCTTCCGCTGTCTTATACTTGGAGACTTTGGGTTGGGGATCTGGTTCTGTTGCATTTTCGATTACAGACTTCTTAGTTCTCGCCATAATTCATTACCTCCGTAGGAGTACATAAACCTATTTGTGGATAACCATGATAGAGGTTAGCAAAACCTGTTCCTATTATGGTTTTTAGTTTAACAATGTGTCCCATATTGTAGCTGACCACAAAATCGAGCTTATTTACCGATGCCGCGGCAATATGCTCGGCATCTTTTGTATATTTAACTGGTATAATGCCATTTTCTACATATATAGCAGCTAAATCCGTTACTCTTTGATCAAAATCTAAGATGCTTTGAGCATATTTGTCAATGAGCTCTCTCATTCTTTGGTATTTTAATGGTATATCTTTAGCGATTTCCTCCAAAACAAATTGTGAGGCATAGGCTTTGTATTTACCCCTTTTTATCGCGTCAAATAACCTATGGGTATCCTGCTGTTTTTTGCCATCTTTTTCCACAAAGTAAAAGTTAAAGACTGTAGTATCAAGATAAAGTTTTGGAATATAGGTACTCATCATATCTCCCGCATATCTATTACGGCACAGAGATGCGGGGCGCTTCAAAATTCGCGAAAAAATCTACACGTTGAACTTAAAGAACATTACGTCTCCGTCCTGCACAATGTATTCTTTGCCTTCGATGCGGTATTTGCCGGCTACCTTGATTTTTGCCTCAGTACCGTATTTGACAATATCATCAAATGTATAGACATCGGCTTTAATAAAGCCTTTTTCAAAGTCCGTGTGAATTGCCCGGGCTGCCTTGGGAGCAGGCTCCCCAGCGCGAATGGTCCAGGCTCTACATTCATCAGGCCCGGTAGTAAAAAAAGTGCGCAGGCCCAAAAGCGCGTAAGCAGCGTGGATAAGGGAAGAGAGGGCCGGTTCCTTAAGACCCAGCTCATCGAGGAAGGCCTGCTTTTCCTCAGGATCATCAATGGCCCCGAGCTCTGCTTCGAATTTGCCGCAGATAACCACAGCCGGGGAGCCTTCCTGTTCAGCGTGTTTCCGCACGGTCTCCACATAAGCAAATTGGTTTCCTTTTACTACAGCCTTCATCCATTCTTCATCAACATTGCAAACATAAATCTGAGGCTTGGCAGTAATAAAGTGGCAATCGTAAATCGCTGCTTTTTCTTCGTCTGTTAAGGGGACCGAACGTATGGGCCTGCCGTTTTCCAAAGCAGGGCCAATCCTGTCAAGAATACCTAACACTGTTTCTGCGGCTTTTTGTTCGGTTTTGCTTTGAACCTTCAGGGCCCGTTCCGCGCGCTCTTTGCGCTTAGCCAGGGTTTCCAGATCTGCCAGGGCCAACTCTATGTTGATGGTTTCAATGTCAGACGCAGGATCAATGTGATCGCTCACATGAACAATGTCAGGATCGTCAAAGCAGCGAACC
>JAIRUY010000120.1 GCA_031254175.1 Treponema sp. | reverse complement strand
ATGGAACGGGCGAACATATATTTGCCTTTTATCAGGGAAGAAATTACCAAACGAAATCTGCCGCCGGAACTGGCCTATCTGCCTGTCATTGAGTCTTCTTTTGTGATAACTGCAAGAAGCAGGTCCGGGGCGGTAGGCCTCTGGCAGTTTATGTTAAACAGCATTTCGCCTTTTGGCATGAAAGTTGATGATTATATCGATGAACGGCGTGATTTTATCAAGTCCACAAGGGCCGCGCTGCAAAAACTTGAGGATAATTACAGAGCGCTGGGCAATTGGGAGCTTGCCCTTGCGGCTTATAACGCAGGTCTGGGAGCAGTATCAAGAACAACACAAAGAACAGGAATCCGCGATTACTGGGAACTTGGCAGGAGAAAAGAATTTTCCAGGGAAACTGAACATTATGTGCCGAAATTTATCGCGGCAGCTTATGTGTTATCCCAGCCAAGAAGATTTAATATCAATGTTTGGCATACACATTTTGAATGGACGGCCATTCCGCTGGCGCGCCGGATATCTCTTGATATTCTGGCGGACGAAGCAGGCATTGAAAGAAACTTGCTGCGGCAGTTGAACGCAGATCTGCTTCATGGGATAACTCCTGCGAATAATTATCAGTTAATAGTTCCTGCTTCTCTTCATGAAAGGGTGAATCGAATTTTACAGCAGGAAAACCAAAAACTAATCCATTATTATTTTCACATTGTACGTCAGGGCGATACATTATGGTCGATGTCAAGGCACTACGGCACACCCATTGATGTGATTGAACAGCACAATCCGGGCATTGCCAGCCGCTATTTGAGGATAGGGGAAACTGTAGTAATTCCGGCTTTTACAGATGTGCCGCAGCCTTCTGTACCGGCTGTGGCACATGTTTTAAACGGCAGCCATGTAGTAGCAGAAGGAGAGACCTTCTGGTCATTGGGCAGAAGATACGGTATTGATCCGCAGGCTCTGGCGGAAGCAAATAATATGCGTCTTGACCAAATTCTTCACGAAGGAAGAACCTTAAAAGTGCCGATATTAGAGTAGTTATGTATAGACTCATCTTTTCGTTTTTATTTGTTTTTCTTGCGGCAATTGGTTCATTTGCGGATATAAATACAAGCATCTCAGGTACGGTTGAATGGGACGCCATGCAGATAAAGGCGGAAGTTATTCTGGATTTGGCGTCGGCCGGCCTCAGGCTTCCGGCAGGAAGGATTCAGGGAGAGATGCTTTTAAACGAGTATTATTTGCACCTGATAAGGCAAAGTATTCTTGGTTTGCAGGTTGATTCCTCATCGACTGTTGCTGACCTTGTAAACAGGGGAGAGTTCAGCCTTCAGGAAACGGAAACCCTTGCGTTGGAAGCGGCTTCCGTGCCGCCGGCTCTTTCACAGGATATGCGCAGTATGTTCTCGTCCTATACAATAAACCTTTCCGGAGTCAGTTCTTTGCTGCTGCGTAATGTCCACACTTCCCGAGTGGGACGTACATTGAATCCTGTTTCAACAGCGCAATACACAGGAATTGTAATTATTGCTTCGGAAAGCCTGCCTGTTCATGGCATGAGGAGCATGGCTTTGGCAGTACCCTGTCTGTTTCCTAAGATTTGGGACAACGACATGAATCTTGTCTACGAAAGAAGCATGCTGGAAACGCGGGATAATCCCATGGTACGTTATTCGTCATCACGGAATATTTTTTTGAATAATCCGTCCGGCCTTTCTGCGGAATTGCAGGAAATTGTGGGAGACAGACCCTTGCGTATTTTCGCAAACGGTGTGTTCGGGATTAACCCTGCCGATCTTATCATTGACCGTAATGACGCGCTTCTTATTATTTCCTCCGAGGAAAACCGCCGGCTTTTGTCACAGGGCAAAGTTGCAATTATCCTGAATGAATCGGTGCTGAAAAGCGAATTTAAGAACTAGACGTTTTTAAACAAAAAAAACTTTACCTAAAAGAGTTGTTCAAAAACAATGTATCTTCGATTTGCAGTTTCCTGACAACTCTATTTCTTTGCTGTAAACATTTTTCCCATTATCGCGGCGATGCTTTGTTGAGTAATAATGCTTACGAGGGTAGGAAGGACAGCGGCTTCCGGAAAAAAAGCAACTGCGATTGTCATTACTGCGCTGTTGTTTTTTAGACCGCCGGATATGATCAGGGTAATGTCCTGCGGAGACTTTAACCTTCCGGCAACCGTAACAAGTTTAACAAGAAAAAATCCTGTAATTATCAAAATGATTGTAATGAGGCCGGTCCGCCAGATTAGAGGATTGTCAAATCTGACTCCCGGAGCAATTATCGAAGCGTTAGTTGCAATAACTGTCATAAGCGCCAGTTTGGAAACAGGATCAAAAAACGGACAGAAGGCATCTGGAATTTTACCCTTGCTTGCTTCATTAACAGTTACTCCGATTATTGACGGAACTGCTACCATTAACAACAGGGAAATTACTATACCGGTCATGTCCATTGTAATTTTTGCTCCCATTAAAATTGACATACTGCCCGGAACGAAAATAGGCGCAAGCAGGGTATCAAGAAGAATTAGTGTCAGGCAGAGCGCCATATCTCCTTTAAAAATTGAAACCAGAATGAAACCGGAGACAGCTGTGGGACCGGCAAACAGGAGAACAAAACCGGAGACAACATCCTGATTGTCAATAAAAAGCGATGATACGGACATGGCGATGACAGGCATCAATACATGGGTGACTGCAAAGAACAGAAGTATTGGAAGAGGTTTGCGTATGGCAGACCCCAGCTCGGCTGCGCGCAGCTTTAACGCGCCGGAAAGCGTAACCATGCCGAAGAGATACATGACATAGGGGCGAAAAATAAAAAAAACTTGCGGCAGCAAAAAACCCAAAACAATGGCAAACGGAGTTGTAATTGGCACAAGGCGTTCAAGACGGTAGTTAATTTTTTTTGCGGTTTCCGCTGCCTTTTGTGAAGCTGGCATTGTTGTTAAAAAACCTCGTTTGTTTTTCAGGTTAATTTTCCAAAATGGTAATTTCTACCCTTCTGTTTCTGCTCATACCTTCCTGTGTATTGTTATCTGCAATTGGTTTTTCCGCGCCAAACCCCCGAATAACAATACGATCCGAAGTGCGGACATTTTTCGATAATAAATAATCCGCTACGGATCTGGCGCGTTCAATTGAAAGATTCATTCTGCCCTGAACAGTTCCTGCAAGGGCAGTGTGACCGCTTACCATTATATCCCTGTCAGCAAATCGTCCAAGTATTTCAATTATTTGATTCAATTTTTCCAGTTCTCCGGGAAGCATAACGGCGGTGTCGGGATAAAACCCGATATTTTCAAGAACAATTGAAATACCTTCCTCTACAGCCCTTACGCTTACATCCGGAATTTCCATACGGTTTATTTCATCAATTATTTCAGAAGCAAGCTGTTCTTTATCCATATATTCTGCTTCGATAAATTCAGCATGTGCGGTTCCTCTGTACTCTATGTTCCTTCCGTCTGACATTTGAAATGCAAAATTAAAGACTTCTTCGTAAGCGACAGCCTGCCCAAGCCCGCGATCCCAATACACAATTTGATCATAAGAACCTGTTATGCGTACCGGGTAGATCCTTCCCCGCGCTGCAGGCGGCCTTGAAGATATCCTTACGCTTACCGAAAAGGCGGGATAGGTTTCTTCTTTCCATTCACGTTCTCCAAGATATTGATAGCCTGCGGTAAACGGTATGCGGTACGGTTCTTCTATCCCGAAAGAATCGCGGAAATCGTGTACTTCATGGCCTTCGGCGCTCCATCTTTCAAGAAGGCTCAAGGCTCTGTCAGGAAAGACCGGCACATTGCGTACTACAGGCATAAAATATTTTGGATCAATTGTTAAAAACCCAAGCCTGTCCCGCTCAAATACAGATTCGTACTCTCTGGACCACTGGAAACCTGTTATGCCGGTCTGGGCATTTGGATTATTTGCGTCATATATAATACGTTCCGAAGTTTGAAAAGTTGCCTCATGCCTTCCTTTGCCGTCAATTACATCTGTTACTTCCACAGCGATGCGGTTTAAAATTTCTGCCCTGTGGTTTAAAACGCGCCTGCCTCTGTCATCGGCAAAAAAAACTGCCTGATCTACGACAGAAAGAATCCTGTAACGGGAACCCGGAATGTGTTTATATTCAAATACTTCACTTTGTGCTTTTTGCGTAAAAAATGAGATGCCGAATATAAACAGCACTAAAACTTTTTTTGCCATATATATATTTTAGCGTATTTTTCCGCGAATTTCACAGAAAGGCTTGTACTGATTTCCCCGATTCTCAGCGCCTATGCGTGAGATTTTTAAAAGAGCGGGAGCTTTAAAAGCCTGCCTGCGTTTTCTCCGAGGACAAATTGTTTTTCTTTATCGCAAAGGCTGCTTTTTTCGATTGCGCCAATATAGCGTGACTGAGGAAGGAGCGGAAAATCACTGCCAAAGAGGATTTTTTCACACAGCCCAAGGGCTTTTGCGGCATCATAAATCCGCCAATCGTAAAGAAACGGCGAAGCGGCGGTATCGTAATATACATTACGGAATTTTTCTTTTATTTCCGGCATAGTTTCATAAAATAAAAGTCCGCCGCCCCAATGAGCAAGGACAATATCAAGTCCCGGATTATTGGTGATAAAAGTTTCGATTTGCTTTAAATCTACAACGGTTTTGCCGGGATATTTATGCCCTACAGGTTCATTCGTATGGAGTAAAAGCGGCAGCCCAAGTTCCCTGCATGCGTCTGTAATTGCGGAAGTGTCTGTTTCATCTTCAAGGTTGAATCCCTGGCCTTCGGGAAAAAGTTCTCCAACTCCGGCAAGACCGGCGCTGCGGCAGCGATCGATTTCTTTTGCCGCCTCTCCGCCGCGCGGAGAAACAATGCAAAAGCCAAGAAGCCGCTTTGGATACTGCCTTGTTTTTTCAATTACATAATCATTCACATAACGGCATAATCCCGTATCACGGAACGCGAAGCCGAAGATGACCGCTTTGTTAAAAGAAGCGTCTTCTCTCTCCAGCGCGGCGATAACTTCTTCCGCCGCCGCAAACTTGTTGTGTTTGCTGTGCGAAAGAAGAGAGAAATATGGTTCTTTTTCCGCGTATTTTTCCCAATTGGCAATTATATCAGGAGGCGTTACATGTACATGAAAATCGATCTTAATGCTGAATCTACTCTTTGATGTTGTATTTCTTCCTGAACCTTTCTATGCGGCCGGCTGTGTCTACCAGTTTTTGCTTGCCGGTAAAAAAGGGATGGCAGGAAGAGCAAATTTCAACCTTGATGTCTTTGATTGTAGAACGGGTTTCTATCACGTTTCCGCAGGCACAGCTTATTTTTGTTGTTTCATACTTGGGATGAATTCCATTTTTCATTTTAGTTTCCTCCAAAAAAATTGTCCAACTCTGTCCGTTTTCGGGCAGTTTAAGGACTGTCAATCCGTTTTAAGGGATTTGTCAATCCATGCCTCCGGTTCCGGTATTCATGGATCTCAGGAATGCTTCATTATTCTTGCTTTTCTTCATCTTGTCAACCAACAGCTCGATAATTTCAATATCGTCCATGGGGTTGATGACTTTTCGTAAAATCCAGATTTTCTGGAGTTCTTCTTCGGTAAGAAGCAGTTCTTCTTTTCTTGTTCCTGATTTTTTGATATTGATTGCCGGGAAAAGGCGGCGGTCTGAAATGCGCCTGTCCAGGTTTATTTCCATGTTGCCCGTCCCCTTGAATTCTTCAAAAATTACTTCGTCCATACGGCTGCCGGTTTCCACAAGAGCGGTGGAGATGATTGTAAGGCTGCCGCCTTCTTCGATATTCCGCGCCGCCCCGAAGAAACGCTTTGGTTTATGGAGAGCGTTTGAATCAACGCCGCCGGAAAGAATTTTTCCCGAAGTCGGGACTGTCTGGTTATAGGCGCGCGCGAGACGGGTAATGGAGTCCAAAAGGATGACAACGTCCTTTTTGTGTTCGACAAGGCGCTTTGCTTTTTCAAGCACCATTTCTGTAACCTGGACATGCCGCGTGGCCTGCTCGTCAAATGTTGAAGATATGACTTCCGCACGCACAGTACGTTCCATATCGGTTACTTCTTCCGGACGTTCGTCAATAAGAAGAACAATGAGGTAAACTTCAGGATGGTTTTTTGTTATTGCGTTTGCGATTTTCTGCATCATTATGGTTTTTCCGGTTCTCGGAGGGGCGACTATAAGTGAGCGTTGTCCCTTGCCGATGGGGCAGAAAAGGTTGATGATCCTTTCGCTTATTCCTTCTGTTGAGTGTTCAAGATTCAGCTTGCGGTTGGGATACAGCGGAGTAAGGTTGTCAAACGGGATTCTGCTCTGGGCGACAGTCGGGTCATCGTAATTGACCGTTTCTACCCTTAGCATAGCAAAGAAACGTTCGCCTTCTTTCGGGCTGCGTATTTGCCCGTATACGGTGTCGCCTGTTTTTAGGGCAAAGAGCCGTATTTGGCTAGGGCTGATATATATGTCATCGGGACCCGGAAGATAGGAGTTTTGAGGGCTGCGTAAAAACCCGTAACTGTCAGGGAGAATTTCCAGAGAGCCGTACGCGTAAATAATTCCGCCTCTTTCTGTATGGGCTTTAAGAATAGCAAAAACAATTTCCTGTTTCTTCAGGGCAACCATGTCGTCATTTGTTATGTTGTAACAGGCGGCCAGTTCGCGCAGATCAATCATGTTGAGTCTGATAAGTTCGTTTATGGTCAGCCTTGGTTTGCTGGAGTCCTGATCCTGACGAGGTATGGGTTTGCCGTACAGATCCGGCATGGAGGGCAGTTTTGGCAATGCAGGTAATGGCACACCGTCTCTGCCGCCGCCCTGTTGTTCCCCCTCGTCTGAATCAGAGTAAGCCCTTCTGTTTCCGGCGCGGACAACCGCCGCCCTGTGATTGGTTTCACGGGCAGGTCTCTCGCTGTTGTCCGATTCCTGAATCATTGAATTTTCAGATGCCTCAGTTGCTGCTTCTCCGTTTTCGCCGGCTGCCGCCAAACCTTTGTTTTGATTTCTGCTTTTTCGTACTATTGCCATTTTGACCACCTGTTTGTTTGTATTGATGGGTGTACCCGAAAAAATCACATGATATGCGGTATCTGAGGGACAGCCCTGTCAACACTTGAATAATATTCATTGCTTGATTTTTTCTTAATAACCATGTTTTTGAAAGGACACCTTTATCGTAATATTTTTTTTTAGGGGAGTCAAGCTTGCCAGCAATAAATCCGGCCCTTTTCAGGTTTATATTGCAGGATTTGTGCAGTCAGCCAGCCTCTCCAAAATTGTTTCAAATACCGAAATAGCCGCTTTCAGACGCACTTCATTTCTTGCGCCTTTAAAACCAAACTTTTTTTCTACAGCGGCATCTTCATCTGGTTTTGCAGTTGCTATCCAAACCGTTCCAACCGGAACATTGCTTCCATCGCCGTCAGGACCCGCAAGCCCTGTAACGGCAGCGGCGATTTTCGCGCCGCTTTTTTTTAATGTATTGACAGCCATTGAAGAAACAGTTTCCCTGCTTACAAGGCCGTAAGCTGAAATCTTTAAATTATCAAGTTCCAGCATGGAAAGCTTGGCTTCTTTTGTATAACATACAAAAGAACCCCACAAAACATCAGAAGCTCCGGGAATACGCGCCAGCAGACTTGAAACAAGGCCTGCTGTGCAGGATTCAGAAAGAGCCAATGTGAAGGAAAGCTGTTTTAATCTATGTATGACAGCTTCCGCTGCTACTTCCGCCTTTATTGTCAATTCAATAATTAATTCTGAATTACAATCTTGCATTAGCCCGCTGTAAATCTGCTTTTATTTCTTCTGCCGGGCGGTGAAAAATCTCGACATCTTTTTCTGTATTTGCCATTTTGCATTTGCCTTCAAAAAGTACGCCGTCCGCGATGCGCAGTTTAGCGGCGTTTACATCTCCCTGTACTTTCGCGCCGCTCATCATATCTACTTTATTCTGCGCATATACTGTGCCTAAAATGCTGCCGTAGACTGTAAGGGAATTAACAGTTATGTGTTCAGTGTCAAGCACAGCATCTTTATCGACAACAAGATCTCCCTCTGCTTCAATTGTACCCTTAAAACTGCCCTGAATTTTCAAAGTTGTTTTAAATTTTAATATTCCGGTAAAGCTGGTGGTTTTGCCCAAAACTACCATACCGGTTTTATCTTTTTTTTCCTTTTTGGACATTTTACCCTCTGTCAGGCACAGTTAAACTTATAATAGAACTAAAAGCCTGTTTCACGTTTGCTGCTGTTCCTGCTGTAAAAATTTACGTATCTGGATTTCAAGGACAGAAAGTCCTATTTCATCTTTTTTAAGATTATCCCACTCATTTATTGTTTTTTCAATCCTTGCGTCAAGAGCCGCAATGTGTTTACGTACCGACAGGAGTTTTTCGCTTACCGGGTTTACAAGATTTGAGAGAGTTGCCGGATTTAATGTTTCTCCGCCGGATGTCGTGCTTTCCATGATTGTGGCAATCGTTTTATCAAGTTCATCGATGTTTCCAACAAAGGAAGAAAGATTTTCCTTTAAATCCCTGTTTAATTCTTCTGCAAGAGTAAGCCTCGTTTCCCTCACCTTTATTTGATCGAACAATGCACGGTTGCGTAAAACCGCTCTAATACGGGCCAAAACTTCGGTAAAATTAAAGGGCTTTGTTATATAATCATCAACTCCCGCTTCAAAACCGGCAACTTTGTCTTTAACATCGTCCAGAGCGGACAGCATAATGATGGAAATATTTTTTAGGTTTGCGTCATTTTTAAGAATTTTTGTAATTTCCCGGCCTGTCATACCAGGCATGATATTGTCAAGAAGGATCAAATCAGGCAAGAATTTTTTTACTTTTTCCAGTACATCATGGCCATTATCGCATTTTTCGACCACAAACCCGAGCTTTGACAGCATAACGTCAAAAAAATCAAGATTTACTGCTTCATCATCAGCGACAAGTATTTTTTTCTGGGTATTCATGTTTTTTTGCCTCCCACGACTGGCAAGTGTAATGAATTGTACTACAAACTGCTATGCAGTTTTTGCAAGCTTAATTATATACCAAAACGCTCCGAAAAGCAACAGAATAACTGCCATAAATAAAAATACAAGCGCAAGATAATCGCCATATTTTGTGTATATGGTATTTCCGCTTGCCAATGGTACATCGGCTATGATAAAGGCTTCTTTAAAGGGGGGTGCTTCCGACATTATTCTGCCTGAAGGATCTATGGCGCAAGTCTGGCCGGAAACAGTGGAACGAACCATTGAGCGGTTGTTTTCTACAGCGCGGAAAACTGCCATTGAAAGATGTTGTTTTTGGGAAGGCAGACTTTTTGCCCAAGCGTCATTTGTGAGGTTTACAAGCACATCTGCACCGCGGCGGACGAAAGCCCTTGACAGGTAGCCGAAAGAATCTTCAAAGCAGATCGGCGTTGAAAAGGTGAACCCGGGCCCCTGGAATAACGTTTCTTCTTCACCTTTTTCCCAAAAATGCGTTTCAACATTTTGCAGAAGTTTGTAAATAAACGGCAGCTGCTTTTTATATGGGAAATGTTCCGTAAAGGGAACAAGATGCATCTTTCTGTAGATGGCAGTATTTATTCCATTTTCAAACAGCATGGCTGCATTGTAATCAACCCTGTGCCTTTCGGCTGCGTTTGGGTTTTTCCCCCTGTCCATGCGGGCATCATCATTGCCAATTATGAAGGGCACGTCCTTTGTTGAAAGATAGTCCAGAAGGTCTTTTACTATCAGCCATGAGTCCTGATCATCACGGTAGGTAGAATGCCAGTGGATTCTTGGGACAAAGGCAGTTTCCGGCCATACAACCAGATCCGGCTTTGGCTGTGACTCAAGGGCTTCATCGGAAAGCCTTTTCAGAATAGCCAAATCTTTTTTGTAGATTTCCATTATTTGCCACAAGGTCGGAACTCTTGAGGCTTCCCAGGGGTCTGTTGCGTGCTGGATTAAGGCAATTCTTGCTGTTGGATATTCGGAATAGTCCTTGTTTGAAGCAAAGCCAAAAACAAGAGCGGCAAAAAGAGATACCGTCCAGACGATGGCGGATATTTTTTCTTTCTGAAAAAAACAGACCAGAGCTGCTCTTATTCCACTTATGCCTTGACGTGAAAACCACCTGATGCTTTCACGCCGGTTCTTAAATGCGGCGGCCAGCCAAAAAGAAGGAAATGTTACCAAAGCGGAAACGCCCCAAACTCCCGTAATGCTTGCTATTTGTATTAATGGTATTATTCGCCATTGTGAGTAACCGGTTATTCCGTAAGGGAATCCCAAAAACCCTTTGGTCTGCATATATTCATAAGCAAGCCAGATTATCCACTGAACGATATAAGCCTTTTTTTGGAAGAAAATGCAGGCAAGTTTCATTAACAGAAATACTGCTGTCATAAACGAAAGGTAAATAAGATATACGCCTATTCCGGCAAGCGGATGAAAATTACTGAGCCAGTAATTAAAGAGGGCGTAGGAACTTAAACCGTAAATCGCACCCCATCCCGCACATGATGCTATATTGTTTTTGGGAATTAGTATCAGGACAGGGATATATGCAACCCATGCAAGGAAGGGAAGGCCGTTTTCAAAAAGAAGATTTGGATGGGATAATGAAAAAAGTATTGCCGCAGTGAGCACAAGGCCAAACTGAATAAACAGCTGTTTTACCCAGCCTGCCTGACCATTTAATGTGCCTGCGTCCAGGTTTTTTTTAATTCTCTGATGATTTTTTTTCATCAGTTATATTCCATGCTGCCTGTTTCAGTTCACGGCCGGAACGGAATGTTACCGCTCCATGTGAACAGATAACGATACTTTCTCCGGTTCTGGGATTGCGCGCGCGGGGACGGGCTTTTCTCACTTTTACTTCGAATGTTCCAAAACCCCGAAGCTCAATTACCTGCCGGCGCAGGAGGGCATCTTTCATTTCATTAATAAAAAGATCGATGCTTTCGCGAATTTCCGAGCGGTTCATTCCAGTCTTTTCATACATTGCGTCTATGATGTCAGCTTTCGTATATTTTTTTGCCGGCATATTTCTGTATTCGGAGACTATTGGGCTGCTTTCATAACATTGTAAAACCGCTGCATTCTTGATTTTTTACGGGCGGCAGAATTCTTCGATATAATGCCCTTTCTTGCGGCTGTATCGATTTTTTTGATCATGTCTTTTAATGCCGCTTCAGCCTCTTTGTCTTTTTTCTGCGCAAGAGATACAAATCTTTTTACACTTGTCCTTACGGAGCTTTTTGCTGATTTATTGCGAAGACGGCGTTCTTCACTCTTCCGGTGCCGTTTTTCTGCTGAACTGCTTTTCTTTTCGGTTATGTCGGTCAGGGCGTACTGCCAGCCGTCGCGGTCAAAGCCGT
>JAIRUY010000092.1 GCA_031254175.1 Treponema sp. | reverse complement strand
CAGAAGGAGAGAGCCTGAATACTCCGTCTGTTTCGCAAAGCTGAAGCGCATATTCATCCAGTTCTTCCGCGCAGGAGCGTATTTTTTTTATCGCGTCCGCCATGTTATCAAGAGAGCTGCTATCCATTGGCAGAAAGGAACATAATTTTACCAACAGGCCTTTTTTATTTGTGCGTCTTTTTTTCCCTTTGAAAGTGCGCTGGGAGAAAAGCCTGTTAAGCTGATGAAAAATTCCATTACGGCTGAATTGCTCTGAAAAGAACGAGGTAGCCGCGTTTTCAATTGTATGGGCTTCATCAATTACAAGACGGCTGAAAGGCGGCAAAATTACCGAGTTCTCATATCCGGCTCCCTGGTAACGGGCTGCAAGGTCTGCAAAAAGCAAGTGATGGTTTACCACTATAATGTGGGCGCCGTTTGCTTCCTTGCGTAAATTAAAAACAAAACAGCTCTCCCGCCAGGGGCAGTGTAAGCCCATACACAGATCCGATTCAGAGCAAAGACTTGCCCACAATGTTTCTGACGGCAGAAAAGAAAGAGAAGAACGATCTCCTGTTTTTGTATTTCCTGACCATTCCGAGATATTTTTTAATTCGGCGTAGTCGTAATCGTCAAGCGGCGGCTCGCGTAAAGTGTCATCAAGGCGGCGTTTACACAGGTAATTTCCCCTTCCCTTTATAATGACAGCTTTTATGTCCGCTTTGATTGCTGCCGCGACAAGCGGAATGTCTTTTTCAAACAACTGCTGTTGTAGGGTAATTGTAGCGGTTGAGATTACAACTTTCTCTTTGTTAAGAAGCGCGAAATTAACCGCCGGAAGAAGGTAGGCAAAAGATTTTCCTACGCCGGTGCCGGCTTCCGCCATTAAAAGGGCATCTTCGTTAAATGAACGGATAATCATTTCAAGAAGATCAAGCTGAGACTGACGCAGTTCGTAGGAAGGAAGACGCTGTGCAACTTCTCCTTCTTCGCATAAAGAAGAAATTATTTTTTCCGGATTGAGTTTTTTTGCCACGCCGGTCTTAACTCATTGCCAAAAGAGCCATTACCTTTGCGTCTCCAATGATATTGTCAAGAAGAGCGTATTCATTCGGCTGATGAAGTGTTTCATGTGTCTTTGTCCATACTGCGCAATCAATCCCGATATTGCGTAAATGTGCGGCCATTGTACCGCCGCCAATTCCAACGGGTTTTGGCTCTACCCCGTAAACTTCGGTAATTGCAGAGCCTAACTTTTTTACAATCAGCGCATCGGGAGAAGTAGGTTTGGAAACCATTTCCTGAATCGTTGAGTATTCTATTGTTACGTGATATTTCGCCTCAATTCCCGCCTTGATTTTATTTATTTCGGCTAAAACTGAATCCGGCGAATAACGGGGGAGTATTCTCATATCCATATAAAAAATATCTTCGCCGGGGATAGTATTGATATTAGGGACATTGGCTTCCTTTTTTGTAGGCTGGAAAGTAGAGTAGCCGGGATCAAATAACGGATCATAGTCCCCGAAAATTTTATGAAGTCCGTAATGAAGGCTGAGCGCAAGATCAGATCCGGCAATAAAGGCATTTTCACCAAGGTCAGGCCTTGAACCGTGTCCCTGCCTGCCCTTCGTAACAAATTTTATCCATAAAATATTTTTTTCCGCAATTTCTATACATTCGCCGTTTATATCCCCTCCGTCAGGAACAAGTACCATATCGTCTATTTTAAATAAATCCCTGTGGTTCTTTACAAGCCATTCAATGCCATAAGCCGAGCCAACCTCTTCATCAGCGGCAAAATAAAGTTTGATGGTACGCTTTGGTTTTATGTTCTGTTCTGTAAATGCCAGCGCGGCAAGTATGGAAGCGACAATTCCCTGCTGATTGTCTTCTGTACCGCGTCCGATTAGGCGCTGTCCCGGACTGTCATTTTTTTGAACGACAGTCCAAGGGTCACTGTCCCAGAGTTTTTCTTCGCCGGGAGGAACTACATCCAGATGGCTCATAATCCAAAGTCTTTCTTTTTTTTCATCGCTGCCGGGTATTGTGGCAATTAAATTCGGCCTTGCCCCGCCATTTGCCATTGGGTCAGGAGCGTCGTATCGTTCAAGCTGATTTATTCCATGCGCAATGAGCCAGTTCTCAAGGAAAGTGCATTTTTCCAGTTCGCCCGTCCCCCCTGATGACGGAGAGACAGCAGGCCGTTTTGTCAGTTCTGTTTCAAGTTCAATGGCAAGAGGAAATGATTTATCAATCCATGAGAATAACTTTTCTTTCACATTGTCCCCCTCCCTAGGAATTTATTTTTGATTACAATAAGCGTCCCAGCTTGTTTTTATCAATGTTTCCAAACTTGAATTTTTCGCTTCCCAGCCAAATAATTCTTTTGCCAAAACAGAAGAAGAAGTAAGTTTTGCAGGATCTCCGTGACGGCGGCCGACAATTTTGTACGGAATCGGTTTACCGGTAATCCTGCCTGCTGTTTCAAGAACTTCCTTTACCGAATTACCAGATTCGCTTCCCAAATTAACAAAAATGCTTTTGCCGTTTTTAATGTAATCAAGCGCCATCGCATGTCCGCTGGCAAGATCGCTTACATGTATATAGTCTCTGACGCAGGTTCCGTCCGGAGTATCATAATCGTCTCCGTAAACCTGCATCTCGCCTCTTTTGCCGCAGGCGGTTTCCATTATAATTGGAATCAAGTTCGCCGGATTTTGTTCCAGCCCTTTGATACGCCCTTTTACATCGTAGCCTGCGGCATTAAAGTAACGGAGGCATGCGTATCGTATTCCTTTAAGCTTGTCAAACCATTGTAAAATACGTTCAATTTCAAGTTTAGTGAAACCGTAGTAGTTTTCCGGATTGGTTGGGTGTTTTTCATCAATGGGTGTATATTGAGGTTCACCGTAGACAGCTGCACTTGAAGAAAAAACTATGTGTTTGATTCCTGCCTCACTTGCGGCGTTAATTATATTTATGGTTCCGCTTATGTTATTAAGGGAATATTTTTCCGGTTTTAACATTGATTCCCCTGCCGCTTTTGATGCCGCAAGATGAATAATTGCGTCAAACAGACTGCTTTTCATTGTATTTGCAAGATGAGGATAATCATGAATATCCCCATGGATAAACTGCGCCTGTGGGAATAAGTTTTCACGCAGTCCGCTTGAAAGATTGTCATAAACAACGCAATTATTTCCAAGATCGAGAAATTCCCTTGTTACATGACTGCCGATATAACCGGCGCCGCCAATTACCAAAATATTCATACATAAAATATATCAGGAAAAGGGGAAGTTATCAATATTTACTATACTTTTGTTTCTTTTTCAGCCAGTTCATTTGCAAGGTTTTCCCACTCCCGTGTTTTTTCTTCAACATCCGCTGTACATTCATCAAGTTTTACTTTTACTGCTTTTGCCTTGTCTCCGTTGCTGTAAACTTCAGGAAGAGCAAGTTCGGTTTCCAATGCAGATTTTTTGTTTTCAAGTTCTTCCAGTATTTTAAGAATTTCCGCTTCCTGTCTCTGAAGCCTGCGGATGTTTGTTTGCTTTTGTTTGTCTTCCAGCCGTTTTTCTTCAGATTTTTTTTGTTTTACCTGTTTTGCTTCTGTGTTTTGTGCAGATGCATCTTCGTTGTTTATCCTGTCAAGGTAGTATGCGTAGCCGCCGTAAAAAAGCCTGGCTCTTGCCGTAGAAAAATCTGCTGTGGGCATAAGCTCAAGCGTTTTTGTCGAAAGCGCTTCCAGAAAATACCTGTCATGTGAAACGAAAATGACAGTACCGCCGAATTTCGAAAGGGCTTCTAGCAGAATGTCTTTGGAGTTAAGGTCAAGATGATTGGTTGGTTCGTCAAGGATAAGAAGATTCAAGGGTTTTAAGAGCATTTTCAGGAGGGCAAGGCGGCTTTTTTCACCGCCGGAAAGGACTGAAACACTCTTGTAAACGTCATCACCCCGGAACAAAAACGCTCCTAGCATGTCGCGTAACTTTGGAATTACCGCGTCAGGAGCGCCGTCCTCCATGTATTCAATAACCTGCATATTGCTTTTTTGAGTCGGACTCCCTTCGGCCGGCGGGCGTAAGGAATTTGATTCTACAGCGCTGCCTGCGGCACTGATCGCTTCTGCGGCATCCTGTGAGAAATATCCCGCGCTTATGCCGGCGCCGTATCTTACGCTTCCAGAATAGCCGCTGTCTGCGCCGGCTATAATACGCAGTAATGTAGTTTTTCCGGCGCCGTTGGGGCCCGCTACAGCAAGCCGTTCACCCGCTTCAACGCAAAGGTCAAGGTTGGAAAGTACCTGCCGATGTCCGTAACTTTTTCCAATCCCTTCCAGAGTAAGGGCAATCTTTCCTGATTTAGGAGAAGCCGGGAATGTAATGTTGATTTTTTTTAAAGATTCGGGTATTTCAACACGCTCCATTTTTTCAAGGCGTTTGACAAGTTCCTGCGCAAAAGCGGCCTTGCTTGCTTTGTAACGAAAACGGCGGATTAGCGCTTCCGTTTTTTCTATCTCCTGCTGCTGTTCGGCGTAAATCTTCATGAGGCTTTCCAGTTCAATCTTGCGTATTTTTTCATATTCGCTGTAGTTACCCGCATAACGTTTTACTTTTCCCTGAAATATTTCATAGACTTCGTTTACACAGACATCAAGAAAATACCTGTCGTGTGAAACCAATATGTAACCGCCGGTAAAGTTTTGCAGCCAGTTTTGCAGCCAGTTTCTCGCTTCAATATCAAGATAATTTGTGGGTTCATCAAGGAGCAGGATGTCGGGTTTTTCCAGCAGAACTTTTGCAAGGGCAATCCTCATTTG
>JAIRUY010000042.1 GCA_031254175.1 Treponema sp. | reverse complement strand
TTGGAGGAATATATGGGGAATGAAAAGATACTAATAGACGCTCTAATAAAAACCATGGCGGAATTGATAGATTATCATGACCATAATATGGGCGGCCATATTGATCGCATCCAGAAATGTCTGAAAATCTTCTATGAAGAAATGGATAAACAAGGTGTTTACAGAGAAGAAATAAAAAAGCTGGATTTGGATATGCTTCTTCAGTCCTGTATGCTCTATGATGTTGGTAAAGTATGTATTAAAGACAGTATTCTCAATAAACCGGGAAGACTCACCAATGAAGAATTCAGCGAGATGAAAAAGCATGTCATCTATGGAGAGACAATAATAGAAAAAATTGAAAAAAAGGCCGGAAAAAGTGAATTTCTGGAACTTGCATTGATTTTTACCGGCACTCACCATGAAAAATGGGATGGTTCAGGTTATCCTCGCGGGCTTGAGGGCGAAGAAATCCCTCTTCTTGGCCGTATAATGGCTAGAATTGATGTTTATGATGCGCTCACATCAGTTCGTCCGTACAAGGACGCTCTTACTCATGAGCAGGCAGTAGAAATAATTACCGAAACCAGCGGAAATATGTTTGATCCGGCTCTGGTTGAAGTATTCAGTAAAGTATCAGCCAGCTTTAAGAGTTAAAAACCGGCGGTCAGGTTAATTCCTGCGTATTTTTAATTCTGGTGATCTCATCTCTGATTGCTGCGGCCTGTTCAAACTCAAGATTTTTTGCGTGTTCCAGCATTTCGTTTTCCAGAGCTTTAATCAACTGTTTGCGCTGAGCGGGAATTAACAAATTGTAGGATTTTTTCAGTACTTCAATTGTACCTGCGGCGGCGTTTTCCGCTTCTTCCGCATGACGGGTTAATATGCCGGCGACTGCTTTTTTTACTGTAGCCGGCGTAATGCCGTGTTTGTTGTTATACGCAATTTGAATTTCACGGCGGCGGTTTGTTTCGGCAATCGCTTTTTCCATTGCGTCGCTTGTACGGTCGGCGTACATGATAACTTTGCCGGCCGCATTACGCGCAGCCCTCCCTATTATCTGCACAAGGCTTGTAAGCGAACGTAAAAAGCCGATTTTATCAGCGTCAAGAATAGCGATGAATGATACTTCCGGCAGATCAATGCCTTCACGCAGCAGGTTTATCCCGACAAGTATGTCAAACTCGCCCTGCCGCAGCCGGGTTAGTATCTCTACGCGTTCAATGGTTTCAACCTCGCTGTGGATGTAGCGGACTTTCAACCCAAGACCGCCAAGGTAATCGGCAAGGTCTTCCGCCATTTTTTTTGTCAGCGTAAGAATCAGAGACCTCTCTCCGGCTTTGATGCGCTTTTGTACTTCGCCGTAAATGTCTTCCATTTGGCCTTCGCTGGGACGCACTTCGATTTCCGGATCCAAAAGGCCGGTTGGCCGGATGACCTGCTGCACCACTCTTGCAGACTGTTCAATTTCTGTTTTGCCGGGCGTAGCGGAAACAAAAATTGTTTTATCCAGGCGTTCGACAAATTCATCATAACGAAGCGGACGGTTATCAAGGGCGCAAGGCAGACGGAAACCGTAGTCTACAAGGCTTTGCTTGCGGCTGCGGTCTCCCGCATACATCGCTCCAAGCTGGGGAAGAGTGACATGGCTTTCGTCAATAAAGGTCAAATGTTTTTTTGGAAGGTAATCTACCAGAGTATCGGGAGATTCTCCCGGTTTGCGCCCTGCCAAAATGGCGGAATAATTTTCGATTCCGGAGCAGTATCCCATTTCTGTAAGCATTTCTATATCATATTCAACGCGCGTTTTAAGGCGTTCGGCTTCCATTATTTTTCCTGTGTTTTGAAAATATTCAAGTCTTTCTTTTAATTCCTGCCTGATTGCGTCTAATGCGTTATGCACCATGTCTGCGGGCATGACAAACTGTTTTGCAGGGTAAATCAGGGCACGGTCAAGGTCTTCGAGCATTTCGCCGGATACAGGGTTAAAACGGCGGATACGTTCAACGCGGTCCCAGTCCAAATCAACGCGGTAGGCTTCTTCCATGTATGCGGGATATATTTCCAGCGTATCTCCCCTGCGCCGGAAACGCCCTCTTTCAAGAACGGCATCGTTGCGTTCATATTGAAGCTCCACAAAGCGGCGGATTAGCGAGTCAACATCTACAGTTTCGCCTTTTGAAAAAGTAGCTGTCATTTTTTTGTACACGTCAGGCGTTACCATGCCGTAAATACAGGAAACGGTTGCCACGATAATAACGTCTTCACGTTCCATCATGCTGCGTGCCGCGGAGAGCCTCATCCTTTCTATCTCATCATTTATTGAAGCGTCTTTTTCGATATACAAATCGCGGCTCGCGACATACGCTTCGGGCTGATAGTAATCATAATAGGAAACAAAGTATTCAACCGCATTGTGCGGAAAGAAACTTTTGAACTCCCGGTAAAGCTGGGCGGCAAGTGTCTTGTTGTGGCTTACAACAAGCGTGGGCATCTGCACTTCTTCGATTATCTTTGCCATGGTGAATGTTTTGCCCGAACCAGTGACACCCTGCAATGTCTGGTATTTATCTCCGTCTTTTATTCCTCTGGAAAGCGCGGCAATTGCCTCGCCCTGATCTCCTGCTGGTTTAAACGGGGATTCTGCTTCAAACTGACGCAAGTTTTTTCCTCTTTTTCATATTTATACTATATAATATACATAAACAAGACTTCGCGCAAAGGAATAAAAATGGAAAAAGTGAAAATGGCTTTTTTGGGAGCCGGCGGAATATCGGAAAAAATGGCGTTAACCATTGCAAAAATGCCGGATGTCGAAGCCTATGCGGTTGCCGCAAGGGATTTGGATCGTGCGAAGGATTTTGCCGCCCGGCACGGATTCAAAAAAGCATACGGGTCATATAAAGAAATGGTAGAGGACCCTTCTGTAGAATTAGTTTCTGTTGCCACTCCGCACTCCCATCACCTTGAACATTCCATGCTCTGTTTGGATCATGGGAAGCACGTGTTATGCGAAAAGGCTTTTACTGTCAATGCAAAACAGGCAAAAAAATTGCTGGATTATGCCAAAGAAAAAAAACTGCTGATTACCGAAGCTATATGGACAAGATATATGCCGCTCTCAAAGAAAATCAACGAAGTTCTTGACAGCGGAATAATCGGGACACCGAAACTGCTGACAGCCAATCTTGGTTATCCTATCTCCCGCGTTGCAAGGATAATTGAACCCGGGCTGGCAGGCGGAGCTCTGCTTGATTTAAGCGTATACCCGATAAATTTTGCCTCAATGGTTTTTGGAGACAAGGTCGAAAGAGTTTCGTCTTCGGCGCTTATGACTGACAAAGGCGTTGACGCTACCAACAGCATCACTATGTTTTTCGGGCAGGACAGAACTGCCGTTATGTACAGTACGATCTTTATGCAGACAAACCGCGAAGGAATCATCTATGGCGACAAGGGGCACATTGCGGTTGAAAACATAAATAATCCGGATTATTTCCGTGTATTTACGGCGGATTTTAAGGAGATTGCGCGCTATGATGCGCCGGAGCGGATCAGCGGGTATGAATATGAGGTACAGTCGGCGGTAAAAGCCATAAAGGAAGGAAGGCTTGAGTGTCCTGAAATGCCTCACCGGGAAACTTTAAGGATAATGGAACTGTTGGATGATATCCGCTCTTCATGGGGAATGAAGTTTCCCTTTGAAAAAGACTAATTGCAGTTTCTGAACTACTTTATTATTTTAAGTGTTTTTCCAATACTCCAAAAAACTCATCCAAGGCAATTGGTTTGGCAACATGTTCGTTCATTCCTGCGGCCATACAAATATCAACATCTTCCTTAAAGGCATTTGCGGTCATGGCAATAATTGGAATCTGTTTGCACAGATTCCTTCGGGCTTCACTGAAACCTGCGGACTGTTTTTCAAGGAGTTCTTCTTCAAATGCGCGTATTTGTTTTGTCGCGGTCAGTCCGTCCATGACCGGCATTTGCACATCCATTAAAATTAAATCATACATTTCCGGATTCGCTGTGAACTTTTCAACAGCTTCTTTTCCGTTGGTTACACTTACAATCCTGACTTCTGTTTCTCCAAGTGTAATTTCCACGATTTCTCTGTTAACTTCCACATCTTCCGCAAACAGTATTGTATAATCTTTCCAGTTGTATATTTTTTCATTTTTTTCAGAATCCGGCTTGCCGGCGGCTTGTCTGTTTGCTTCTGCTAAAGATATGCCAATGTCGGCTTCAAATTCAAAGAAAAAGCAGGCGCCCTGATCAGGTTTGCTTTTTACCCAAACATCGCCGTCAAGCGCGTTCAGTATTTTTTTGCAGATGGTAAGACCCAGGCCGGTGCCGCCGTATTTGCGGGTGATGCTGCCGTCAGCCTGTTCAAAAGCATGGAACAATTTTTTCTGCTGATCAAGGGCAAGGCCGATGCCGCTGTCCCGCACCTCTACCCGAAGCTTGACTCTTGTCTCGCAGAGTTTCTTTTGAATGACAGTGAGCGAAATATCTCCGGCATCGGGAGTAAACTTCGTCGCATTGTTAAGAAGATTGACAATTACCTGCAGCAGCCTGTGTTCATCACTGATAATCATATTGGTGATGGAATTATCACACTTAACCTTAAACCGCTGCTGTTTCTCTTCCATTTTTATCCTGACTATATTTTCCGCATTTTTGATCATGGCGGCAAAATCAAAAGGCATTTTAACTATCTCCAGTTTTCCAGCCTCGATCTTTGATATATCCAAAACATCATTAATTACATTCAGCATTAAACGTGATGAGATTTCCACCTTTTTCAGATGTTCCTTTGCTTTTTGCGGATCTTTTTCCTTTATCGCGATATTGGTCATTCCGATAATTGCGTTAAGCGGAGTGCGCATTTCGTGGCTCATGCGCGAAAGAAACTCGCCCTTTGCGAGGGTGTTTGCCATAGCGGTATCACGATCCATGTTAATTTTCCCAAGTATTTCGTTACGCGAAATGGAGAAAGCAATGGCTTTGGTTCCTGTCTGCAGCGCTTCGGCTTCAGCCGGAACAAACGGCGTTTCCTCTTTGCGCGTGATGCCCATCATCCCCCAAAAGCCTTCGTGGAGATAATACGGGATAAGCAGAATACTTTTTGCTTCTGTCATGTCAAAAACATTAAGAAATCCTTGCGAAATATCTTTTGCATTACAAATCAGATAATGATTTTCCGCCAGCTTTTCTTTCCATGCTGGAAATAAATTGTCATATTTAAAGTAAGTCCTGTTTTTTTCGGCATCTAAAACATGCGCTTTTGTTGACCAGTGATATTTTAAGAAACAGCACATTGATTCTTCCCGCTCTGTGTTGCGCCAAAAACCAATAAAAGTCGCACCTACGCTTTCCCCAATCATTTGAATTGCCTGAAGCAAAACCGTATCGTAATTTTGATGAAAGCCTCCGATTACCATTGCCGATGCCGCTATGGTTACCCTTAAAAGCCGGTTTTCTTCGATAATGGATTTGGCATCGCTGCCGGAAAGAATTTTTTTGAATTGCAGTTCCAAGTCACGGTTTTTTTCTTCTGCCCATTTTAAACGGCTTAGATCCAGAGCCATTCCCGCCATGCACAACGGTTCTCCGTTTTCGGCATATTCCGAAATTATGCCGGCTTCCTCGAAACTGGCAATGCTGGAATCCCGTCTGCGCATACGGTATTCAATGTGGTAGCGTTCATT
>JAIRUY010000218.1 GCA_031254175.1 Treponema sp. | reverse complement strand
GACGCCCACCCAAATGCGCAAAGGCCGGAGAGTTGCTACAAGGCAGACATTTATGTTACATTTAAATAATCCGGGTTTTTTAAATGAGTAAAGAAACGATTAAAATTTATATAGATTATAACGCCACAACTCCCGTCAGGCAGGAAGTAAAAACAGCCATTATAGAAGGTATGGAGATTTTCGGAAACGCGTCCAGTTTGCATGCTTCCGGAAGACTGGCGCGCGCAAGGATAGAGCAGTCCAGAAATGCTGTGGCATCCCTGATTGGCGCGCCGGATGAATCTGTCATATTTACTTCCGGCGGCTCTGAGGCGAACAATACTGTGTTTCAAACAATGTATCGTTTTTCCCTGGAAAAAGAAAACCGCGATGAGATTGTAATTTCGTCGATTGAACATCCCTGTGTTTTAAATTCCGCGCTTTCCCTAAAAAAATCCGGCCTCAAGGTAAAGATCATTCCTGTTGACGAAAACGGAAAAATAAACACTGACGAACTTGAAAAAGCGTTAAACGGCAGAACTCTTCTGGTATCGGTAATGACAGCCAATAACGAGATTGGCGTAATACAGGATATTAAAAACATTGCCGCAATGGTAAAAAAGGCAGGCGCTTTTATGCACACTGATGCTGTGCAGGCAGCTGGGAAAATACCGTTAAACGCACATGATTTGGGAGTGGACTACCTTACCTTGTCGGCGCATAAAATTTACGGCCCAAAGGGAGTTGGGGCGCTGTATGTTAGGAAAGGCGCTCCTCTTTTTCCGCTGATACAAGGCGGTCATCAGGAAGAAGGATTAAGGGCAGGCACTTACAATAACATCGGTATTTTTGGGTTTGGAAAAGCCGCCGAACTTGCCGCTTCGGAGATCGGGAAATACGGGGAGAATATGTCCGCTATGCGCAGCAGGCTGCGGCTTGGGCTTGAGAATAATATTCCCCATATCATGATAAATAGCCGCTCAAAAGACACTTTGCCGAATACGCTTAACGTTTCTTTTCCCGGCGCGGAAGGAGAGGCGATCCTGCTTTCTATGGATATGCAGGGAATTGAAGCAAGCACTGGTTCGGCCTGCGCGTCAGGAAGCCTTGAGCCTTCCCATGTGCTTTTGGCAATCGGCCTTGGGCCTGAACTTGCGCATGGCTCCATACGTTTTAGTCTGGGGTGGGGTATTACAGAAAGTGATATTGATTATATAATAGAGACGCTTCCGCCTATTATTGCCAGGTTGAGAGCAATGTCAACAGTATCTGTAAAATAGGGAGTATTATGTATTCTGAAACAGTAATGGAGCATTTTAAAAATCCACGAAATGTTCTTTTGGAAGATGAAGCTGATTTCGCGCCGGATGCCAGAGGGCAGACAGGAAATATAAAATGCGGAGATCAAATGCTGATGCTCCTTAAAATCAGCAATGATGTTATAACCGATGTCCGGTGGAAAACATACGGATGCGCAAGCGCCATCGCTTCTACAAGTATGCTTTCTGAAACCATAAAAGGAATGAAGATTGAGGATGCGTATAAAATTCGCCCGGAGGATTTAGTAGACAAGCTTGGAGGGCTGCCGAGTTTTAAGATTCACTGTTCTGTCCTTGGAGACAAAGCTTTGCGCGCGGCAATAGACGACTATCTGGAAAAAACAGGCAGAAAAGGGCTTTTAAAAGAGGAAACCGTTGTTATATGTCATTGCCTGGGTATTACGGACAAAGACATTGAAGACGCGTTTCATAACGGCGCTCATACATGGGAACAACTGCAGCAGGCCACAAAAATAGGCACTGTCTGCGGGAGCTGTAAAGAAAAGACACTGGAATTACTCCACAGCCTTGAACACATACATCTTTAATTTTACTTTCTAAGGCAAAGGCTGGCCATGAAGCAACCGGCTTCTTGGACAGCCCCGTTTTCAACCGTTAATAAAAAACATCTAAAGTAGAGGGATTCAATATCAGCACCGATCCGTCTTCACGCTGAGAAAGCAGATATCCCTGCTGAATAGCCACAGACGCTTCACGGTGTACTCTTACGCTTGATTTGGCCTGTAAAGCAAGATTTGTATCAAAACGGCCAAGGTAACAGGCATTATTGCTGAGGTCAACAGTTATCGCGTAAAGATCGCTGCCGTTTACCCATAACAAACTTCCTGTCATGATATCATCATCGCCTTGTCTTGCCATTATAAGGTTGGTCTGGTTTATTTCTATCAGGCGGACAGCGCCGCTGCCGATGTTTTCACCGGCAATGGCGAGTATTTTTCCGCCTATGAAAGTAACAGTGCGTACATGAACGGAATCAAGCGGAGATCTCCTGATTTCATTTCCTGTTACCGGATCAAACCGGATGAGTCTGCCCATTGGCGGATTTTGCTTTTCTATGGTTATCCCGAGGACTCCGCCTGTAGTTTCCTGAACAATGGCTGCCTGTTGATCTCTTGCAATTTCTTCACGCTGCTGCTGGGCTTGATCCATTCTTTCTTCGGCAAAATCTTCAAGTCTCTGGGCTTCTTCACGGCGTTGTTCAACATCTTCCTGCCGTCTGTCTGTTTCCTGTTCTCTTTGTTCGATCTCTTGTTGTCTTTGTTGTATTCCCTGTTCTCTTCTGTCGAGCTCCTGTTGTGCCTGCCTGGCTTCTTCTTCTGTGATTCTTCCGGCTTCCAGGTCTTCCTGTATCCTTTGTCTTTCCTGTTCAATGGACTGTCTTTCCTGTTCAATAGACTGTCTTTCCTGTTCTGTTTGGCGTCTTTCTTCTGTTATCTGTCTTTCCTGTTCCCTGATTACTTCCCGTTCAACCTGAGCGCGCTGTTCAGCCCTGTCCGCTTCCCGTTCCATGATCTCGACCATTCCCTGCCGCTGCGGAACACCCTGATCTTCTTCCCTGCGTAATTCTTCAATAACTCTTCTGTCCATTATTGCAGAGGTATCAACTGCGCCAATACCGCCGGTTCCAAGAGGGATGAGCATTAGAGTTCTTCCGGGCCACTCATCGTAACGTATGGAAAGACCTGCTCTGTCCCTGACAAGATTGTTGATTACAGGAGTTTTATAGCGGCTGACAAAAAAATCCCAGTTGCCCCTGTATACGGCATTGTATATGGTAATATATTCAGCTAACAGGCGCGCGTCACTTTCACTGTAGTCGTATGCGGTTTGCAAATAACCCTGAATGATTGTCCGCAGATTCCTGATATGATCCACTCCCGCATCAACTCCAAGCCCGAAAATATCCGCATCGAACTTGCCGTCTTCCGGTCCTGAAACACTGTGAATTACAAAATACCTGTTTAACGCTCCGGTCTGAAATAAATATGAATATTGCCTTCTCTGCTCAATGGACATTGCCGCCAGAGCGGGCTCAAGGCCTTTTTCTCTTTCAGAAATATTCTGCCCCAATACTACTCCGAGCTGGCGTATTTCTTCTCTTGTGTCTATGCGTGCGTGCGGACCTTCGTAGTTTATAAAAACAACCGGCGGAAGCCCCTGTAGTTCGTCTCTATCAACCTGAGCGCTGACCGAGGCGGCGCTAAAAAAAATAATTATGGCTAATATTGCCCGAAATCCTAAAAAAGCGTGATTTTGCGTTCTCATGGTTAACCTCATGTCACATTATAGTGTATTTTTCGTTAAAGGTACAGTAAAACGGAAAACTCTTTTTTTGAAAAACACTTGACAATTCCCGTTTTTGTATTACAATGTGTAATATGAGGTTAAACGTAAGCGTAAACGCTAAAGCTGATATTATCGGCCAAATTACTACTGCGAGGCTTCCGCCGGATACAAGAAACAGGCTGGTTGCTCTTGCCAGGGTAAAAAACAAGACAAAATCAGAAATCATTATAGAAGCCCTTGAAATGTACTATAAGCAGGAAGAAAACGAGATAGATTCTTATACCTTGGGGCTGCCTTATTTTGGCAATCATAGCTTGGGTGACGGCGATCTTTCAACTACATACAAACAACGCATAAAGGAGAATCTCCGTGCGAAACAGAATTCTTATTGATTCAGGTCCTCTTATTGCTCTTTTTCATATTGGTGATAATAATCACAAAGCAATACATGACTTCTTAAAAAATCATCAGTATTCTTTTATAAGCACTCTTGCGGTTTTTACTGAAGTTTCCTATTTTTTATCTGTCAGTTCAAAAGCCCTACAGAATTTTTTCGAGTGGGTAATGCACAAAGGGGTAATTATCAGCGATATAAATCAGCATGATATACCCCGTATTGCGGAATTGACAAAAAAGTATGAGGATATGCCGATGGACTTTGCTGATGCCACTCTGGTTATTACAGCGGAAAAAACCGGTATCAGGGAAATTATAAGTTTGGACAGGGATTTTGAAATTTATCGATTGCCCGGCAGGGAACAAATATTAAATAAATACAGGTTTAATTTATCGAAGTGACGCAAGTTCTGCATTTGCTCTGCGTCTGACAGCAGACGGCAGAGAATTATCGGATAACAAGTTAAGTATTCTTATGCCTGTTTCGCTTAACGGTGGGCCTGAAAAACGGCAAAGCGCTCCTGTTGCCGAAGCAATAGCCGTTAAAACCTGTTCATCACGAATATTGGACTGGAGCATTGAGTAGAGAAAGGTTTGAATAGCGATACCGTCCGGGTCTACGCCAATGGTCCCGATAGCGGCTGCGGCTGCGGCTCTGACCATTGGCTCAGTTTCCCTGCGGAAAATATTTGCAAGCCATGGAATTGTTTCTCTTGAACCCAGTTGACCCAAAAGATGCAGAGCGCCGATTCTATATTGAATATGTTGCTCCTGACTTGCGGAAATCATAAATAAAAAAGTCATCCATGCAGGTTCATTTGCTCCAACTCTGCCAGTGTTTACGGCGAAATCTATTTGTTCAAGCCTGGATTTTATTTCATATTCAAGAAGCGGGTTTTCTGACATTAAGGAAGATTGCTGGTTTCCCGTTCTGTAAGAACCCTCCGGAGCCGGACCGTACAGGCTGTTTTCTGTCCGCAATGTGCGTTCTTCGATTTTATAGGCATAAAGTATCCAGTCTCTTCCTCCCGAATAAAGCACTCCGTCTTCTCCAAAAGCCGGAATGGCCGCGGCGTTATGCAAAAACATATACCAAAGTCTTCTGCCTTCGTGAGAAAAACCTGTAGCGCCGTTTCTGCTTAAGATAAATATGCCTCTCTCATCAAAAAGCATTTCCGCTTCCATTTCCGCTCTTCCGTTATTCTTTAAAAGTTCCCTTATATGGCTGTCGCCGGTCCAGAGAATTTTTCTTTCATCTGTAGATACCAATACTGTCCTGCCGTCATCCAGAAGCGCCGCTAAATTATTTCCCCTAATGGCTGCCGCGATTGGAGATGATGGAAGCCTTGGCAGAGTTATGGAATGAACCTCGCTTTGTGCTGTTATAAACCAGTCTTCAGACATTTCAAGCGTTTCCATTGTGCCGTCTGTGTAAAGCACTATGATTTGCCGTTGTTCACTTGAAAGCAAAGCGGCAGGCGTTTTGGAAAGTATCCAAAGATGAGTATTTCCGTAAGGATCAACGCTGTAAACCTCATTGTTTTCCAGCGCGAAAATTATTCTGCCGCCGCGATCCAGTTTTGGAGAAATAGTGAAGGAAGAATCAAGTGTCTTTCTCCACAATAATGTTCCCGAAGCCGTATAACATAAAATATTCTTTTCTGCCGGAACAAATAATCTGCCGTCCCACCCGGCAATTACTTTTGCGGACAGCGGACCTCCAATATTACGCCGCCACAGTTCCCGTCCTGAACGGTTGACCGCAATCAATGTGCCGTTTGTCCTTGAAAAGTACGAAGTGCCTTCCCTTGATCGCGTAACAAACTCGCTGATTCTGCCTCTTGACGAATAATTCCACATCGGCGTGCCTGCGGTTGAATATGCCCTGATGTTCCCGCCGTCAAGGGCGACAACCGCTGACTGCGCCTGTACGCTTGGCAATGATAAAACAGCGCCGCCAAGGGCCTGCCGCCAGAACGGTTCAATTGTTATAAGTCCCTGCTCGCGTTGTGCTTCATAGTTTTGAGCAAAGAGCGGAACGGCGGTCAAAAACAAAATGACGCATTTTCTTAAAGATGAGTACATTGCTTTCTACTTATTGTCTGATTTTGCCATATCAAGAATGTTTTGCCCGCCTACATCGATTCCAATCGAAAACTTGCTCATTTAAAAAGTGTATCATATAATTTTCGAATGTGATATTGAAGTTGTTTGGAATACATTGTTTCATTTAACAAAGACAGCCAATGTTTCAATATGCGCGGTTTGGGGATAAAAATCGAAAAATTTAAGTTCTTTCAGTTTATACCCGCCGTTTGTCAGTATTTTTGAATCACGCGCCAGAGCCGCCGCATTACAGGAAACATAGGCTAAAAGAGGCGGCCCTTCCCGCGCCAGAGCCGCCGCCAGTTTGCCATTGAGCCCTGTTCTTGGCGGATCAACAACCGCAAAGCCAAATTTTTGATGCGCTGATGCTTTCTTTATTATTGTTTCTTGCCAGACATTATCGCGCAGGGCAAAAAATTCAACGTTTTTTCCTTTTAAATTTTCTCTTGCAAGACTGATGGCTTTTTTATTTTCCTCTGCAAGAACTGCTTTTGAAAACATTTCCCCAAGAAATACCGCGAATGTACCAACGCCGCAGTAAAAGTCAGCCATCGGCAGAGACAAATCTGCATCGGCGGCGATTTTTTGCAGCTCTAAGATAAGTTTCTCCAGCATTACAATATTGCTTTGAAAGAACACCCTTACATCGAAAAAAACTTCCTTTCCGAGAAGTTTTATTTTTCCTGTTTCGACTCCGCCTTCGCTGAGGAAAAGCTCATTGCAGGAAAAAACCGTAAATCTGTCTTTTTCAGGCGGCAGAGGCAATTTCCCTGCTTCCTGCAGAAGTTTCCTAATTCCTTTATCCGCGACAGGGCAGTCGGTAACAGCGATTATTTTTTCGCTTTTTTGCTCTTTCAATCCAAATTTTTGGTTTTCTTCCTTTGCCTGCTCCCTTAAACAATGAAACTGCATTCTGTTTCTGTATCCAAAAGGAGGAGAAGGAAAAATCTGAAACGCAGGCGGATTAAAACCGCCTATACGCAAAAATGAGTTCCTTAAAATACTTGCTTTTATCTCAAGCTGGGCATTATATTCAATATGCTGAAGATTACAGCCGCCGCATTTCCCGTAAAAGGCGCAAACACTGTCTACGCGGACTCTGGATGCCTCGATAATTTCAAGCAAATCCGCTTTTATCCATGTTTTGCGCTCTTCGATAGTACGGCAAAGGACAGTTTCATCCGGCGCTCCGCCTTGTATGAAAACAGGTTTTCCGCTCAGGCGGCCAAACGCTTCTCCCCCTGAAGCTATATTTTCCAGTTTTATCTTAAAAACATCCCCTATAGCCATATTTCTGTGATTATACCTGAATATTTCATATTTGTATGCGAAAGCTGCATTGCAACAAGTTTGCATAATTGCTAAAATTATTTCCATGGTTCAAAATGAAACCTACTTTGAATGCCGGGACGGGACAAAACTACATTTGTACCGCTGGGCGCCTGATACACAGCCAAAAGCGGTTCTGCATATCATACATGGTATGGCAGAACATGCGTATCGTTACAGGCGGCTTGCGGAAAAGTTAACCCAATCGGGAATTGAAGTCTGGGCTGCGGATCAGCGGGGACACGGTAAAACCGCAAGTCTAAATATAAACGGACGCAAAAAGGGCGGGCTTCTGGGACATTGCGCAGACGGAAAGAGTTTTAACCTTGTAACACAGGATATACATAACCTGAACGAGGAAATACGAAAAACCGTAAATGTTCCCCTGTTTCTGCTTGGACATTCCTGGGGTTCCTTTATTGCCCAAAATTATATTGAGGAATACTCAGATTGTTTGAATATCAACGGCTGTATTTTATCGGGGACAAAAGGTCCCGGCGATATAATGATTAAAATCGGTCTGCCGTTCCTCACGGTGCTTTCTTTTCTTTGCGGACAGCGCAATGGTTCTCGCATTGCCCGTGCAATGGGCGACGGCCAGTACATCAAGCCGTTTGAGCCCGGGCGTACGCAATTTGACTGGCTTTCCCGTGATGAAGCGGAAGTTGATAAATATGTTGCAGACCCTCTGTGCGGTTTTCTCTGTTCTTCCGGTTTTTATCGTGAATTGACAAGAATATTAAACAGGATTCATCAAAGTGAAGCTATGGCAAAGATAAGCCGCTCTTTGCCTGTGTATGTTTTTGCGGGAAGCGCTGATCCGGTGGGCGGTATGGGTGCAAGTACAACAGCCCTTGTTGAAGAATACCGGAAACTTGGAATTGATGATCTTGAGTTTGTGCTTTATCCAGGCGCAAGGCATGAGCCATTAAATGAAACCAATCGTGAAGAAGTAATGGACAACCTTCTTTCATGGATAAACAAACATTGTGAATGAGATATAGATATACTACAGGAAAAAACGGAAAACTCGTAAAAAAGGCAATAATATATACTTGCAATGAACATGGTATAAATTTTGGCGATGTAGACAGCGAAGCCGTAAACATTATAAAAAAATTAAAAAGTTCTGGGTTTGACGGGTTTATTGTCGGCGGCGCTGTCAGGGATTTGATCCTTGGAAAAAAACCGAAGGATTTTGACATTGTCAGTTCCGCAAGCCCCGCAAAAATAAAAAAAGTTTTCCGCAATTCAAGGATTATCGGGCGGCGTTTCCGTCTTGTCCATGTTTATTTCGGTCAGAGAATATTCGAAGTCGCAACTTTCCGCTCTCTGAAAGACGGGAATACCAGTAATACTTTCGGCACAATGGATGAAGATGTATTTCGCCGTGATTTTTCGATGAACGCGCTTTATTATGAGCCCGAACAGCAGATTGTTGTGGATTATGTTGACGGAGTTAAGGATATAAAAAAAAGACAGGTAAAGCCTGTTATTCCTATTTCTGAAATTTTTTCAGAAGATCCTGTAAGAATGATAAGGGCTGTGAAATACGCTGCGGCGACCGGCTTTTCCCTTCCGCTCAGCCTTAAATTAAA
>JAIRUY010000127.1 GCA_031254175.1 Treponema sp. | reverse complement strand
CAGAGAATTAGAACCTACAACTTTCCGCAAAACCGTTTAACCGATCACAGAATAAACCTTACCCTTTATAAACTGGATTTGATAATGCAGGGAGAAACGGCGGAACTTTTTGATGCCCTTAAACTTTCCGCCAAAGAAGAACTGTTAAACAGTTCAAGCTCTGAATCTTCCGCGCTGGCGGACGCTGCCGCATCTTAAAGACAGCGGAAAGTCAGAAACAATGACTGTCCGGCAGGCGGCAGCGCATGGAAACGCCGAGTTAAAAAATGCCGGTATTGAAACATACTCGCTTGATTCATCAATCCTGCTTTGCTCATGTTTAAACACCGGCAAAACGGGACTTCTCGCCATGGGAGAGGAAGCTCTGGATGAAAATACTCTTGCCGCTTTTTATACTTTAATAAAAAGAAGAAAAGAAGGCGAATGTATCGCATATATCCTTGGAAAGAAGGAATTTTTCGGCCTTGAGTTTCTTGTTAATTCATCGGTGCTTGTCCCCAGACCGGATACCGAGATACTTGTTGAAGCGGCGATTGAAATTCTAAAGAAAGAGGCAGAAAATCATAATAAAAAGAGCAAGATCAGAGTTCTTGATTTATGCACAGGTTCGGGGGCAATCGCGATTGCGCTTAAAAGCAGCCTGCCGCAGATTGAAATCCACGCAGCAGATATCAGCGCCGAAGCAATCGAAGTCGCAAAAGAAAACGCAAATCTCCTCCTTGGTAAAAACACAGTTAATTTTTATCATGGCGATCTCTTTGACGCCCTTCCGGCTCAGCAATACTCCCTAATCGTCAGCAATCCCCCGTACATTGCGTCTAACGAAATAAAAACGCTTCGGCGTGAAGTGCAGAAAGAACCACGCATCGCTCTTGACGGCGGGATATCCGGTTTATCAATAATAGAGCGCATAATAGAAAGAGCTCACCTGTTTCTCAAGCGCGGCGGAATAATATTGATTGAAGCCGATCCGCGTCAAATGAAAAAAATAGAGTCTTCTCTTGAAAAAAGGAATTTCAGGGACATAAAATTATATAAAGACCTGTCAGGGCGGGAAAGAGTCATTGGAGGGAAATATGAAATGTAAAATATGCTTATTAATGTTATTCGTTTTTGTTTTTTTTTCATGCAATTTAAAACAAACAACGCCGGAAAAGAACAATGCCAATTTGGAAAACAAGAGCGAAAAACCTGAACGTTACAATCTTACACTAATAGCGGCAGGAGATAATTTATTTCATGAAACCATAATAAGAACACACAGGCAAAATGAAAAATATGATTTCTCGCCGATATATTCAGAAATAAAAAGTATTGTAGAAAAAGCCGATCTTGCTTTTATAAATCAGGAAACTGTTATGGCCGGCGGAGCGTTCGGTTATTCTGGATATCCTTTATTTAATACGCCGCAATCTCTTGCGGGAACCCTTTCCGACACCGGTTTTAATATTATAAACATTGCGAATAACCACACAATGGACATGGGAAGAGCCGGCGTTTACGCGACGCTTGATTTATTTGATAACATGGAAAACATAACCGTAATAGGTGCGCGAAAAACAGGACAAAACGCCAATGCTCAAGCCGGCAGTCTCATCACAATGAACAACATTACTCTGGGGTTTCTGTCCTATACATACGGACTTAACGGCCATGCGCTGCCGGCAGGAGAGCCAAATCTTGTTTCCCTTATAAACAGAACCAGAATGGCGCAGGAAATAGGCGCCCTTCGTCCGTTATGCGATTTTCTTGTTGTTTCGATGCATTGGGGGGAGGAATACCTGCTGATAGAACCCGGACAGGATCAAACTGCGCTTGCCCGTTTTCTCTCAGAGCAAAATGTAGATCTTGTAATCGGGCATCATCCGCATGTCCTTCAGCGGGTAGAAAGGCTGCCCCGTCCTGACGGAAAGGAGACGCTTTGTTTTTACTCTTTGGGGAATTTTGTTTCTCACCAAAGGGGAAAAGAAAGGCTTTTGGGAGGAATAATGGCTGTAACTTTTACAAAGGAAGAAACTATCACACAGCCGCCAAGATTTTTTATTTCCAATTCAGGTTTAATTCCCATTATTTGTCATTTTGATCAAAATTTTTTAAATACTAAAATCTACCCTCTTCATGCCTATACGGAAGAACTTTTGGAAAGGCATCATCAAAGGATTAGAGATGATAAAATGGACATGGAATCTTTCAACTTGATATTAATGAAACTGAGGACAAAACTGATTTCTCATACCATGTTCTTAACAGACAGTTGGTAACTTAAGACGCGGCAGTTTCCTCAGTCTTGGCTTCTTCAGCCTGAGGAAGGCTTTTTGTGCCGTTCTTTATTGCTGCTCTGCAGGTTTTGCAAATTTTAAATTTTACTCCTCCTGCTTCCTGTTCATATAAAATCTTTACATTGTTTCTTTTACAGACAGGACACTCGCCTCTTCCATATGCGAATTGATCCCGAATTCCTTTTCCTCTGTGTGCTTTAGACATCTATTTCCCCTTCCCGCCCTTGGACTTATCTTCGCTCTTTTTGGATTTCTTTTTATCCTCGCCTGTGTCAAGTTTGTAATCTACAAGCTCCAAGATTACAACTTCCGCGGCATCGCCCTTTCTCTCGCCGAGCTTGATAATACGGGTATAACCGCCGTTTCTGCTCTTCATACGCGGAGCGATGTCGGTAAACAATTTGGCAACAATACCTTCATCATAAAGCCGGGCGGAAACAATCCTTCTGTTATGAACCGTATCTTCCTTGGCGCGTGTGATCATCTTTTCCGCTGTCCGGCGAACAGCCAAAGCCTTTGCTTTTGTAGTCTTTACCCGTTCTTTTCTGAAAAGGGAAGTAACCATATTCCTGTGAAGGGCTTTCCTGTGCGAAGACATTCGCTGCAGGGGATTAAATCCTCTCTTATGTTTCATTTTCTGCTTCCTTTACTTTGGACTCCCTACGGGCATTCTTAAGGACATTTAAATCTGTTATCCCCAGACTCAGGTTCCATTCATTAAGTTTTTCCCTGATTTCCTGAAGTGATTTTTTGCCGAAATTTCTTGTTCTGGCAATATCATCCTCTGTTTTCCGCGTAAGTTCTCCTATGGTCTTAATGTTGGCGTTCTTCAGGCAATTAGAAGAACGAACTGATAATTCAAGTTCCTCGACCGGAGTATTTAAAATTTTCCTGATATGATCATTTTCATCATCAAGTTCATCTTCAGCATCAAGATTGTTTTCATCAAAATTAATGAATACAGAAAAATAATCTTTTGCGATTTTGGCAGCTTCAGCCAGAGCGTCATCAGGCCTTACTGTCCCGTCTGTCCATATTTCAAGAATAAGCTTATCATAATCATTTCTCTGTCCCACCCTTGTTGATTCAACGGCAAATTTTACCTTTTTTACAGGCGAGAAAATCGCGTCAATGGGAATGGTATTCACAACCTCAATATAAAGCTCGTTGATTTCAGAAGGCACATAACCTCTTCCAAGGTTAATTTGAACTTCCAAGCCGATACTCGCTTCATCCATCAGGGTCATAATATGCTGTCCCTTTGAAAGCACTTCTACCTGTCCGAAACGCTCAAAATCATCACTCTTTATTTCACCTTTGCCTTTCCATTCATAAAGCAAAACATCCTGCTCCGCGTCTTCAGGCAGCTTCAGGCGGATTTGTTTCAGGTTATTTATAACCTCAAGAGTATCTTCAACAATGTTTGGTATTGTTTCGAATTCACTTGACACACTATGAACAGTGCCGTTGGCATCATAAGAAACAATTTTTGCCGCTGTGATGGCATATCCCTGAATTGAGGAAAGAAGGACTCTGCGTAAAGTATTACCTACCGTTGTACCGAATCCCGGCTCAAAAGGAGAAGCAATAAATTTTCCATAGTTATGACTTAGTTCTCCATGCTCAAAGGTAAAACTTTTAGGGCGTTTTAATCCTTGCATAAGGTTTTTACGGGCCATTAGTTCTCCTTACTTAGAATATAATTCAATAATCATCTGTTCTTTGATATCACTGAGATCAGTAATATCACTACGACGCGGGGACACAAGAAACTTTCCTTTCATCGCGTCCGGATCAAGTTTAAGCCAGGGCATAACGCCTGATTTACCATATTCTTTTAAAGCGTCTTTTATAATAACCATGTTACGGCCTCCGTCTGCAATACTGATTTCATTTTCCGGATTCACAAGGTAGGAAGGTATTGTAATCTTTTTGCCGTTTACACAAACATGCCCGTGTAAAACAAGCTGTCGTGCCTGACTTCTGGATGCGGCAAAACGAAGACGGTAAACAACATTATCAAGTCTGCGCTCAAGCAGGATAAACAAGTTTTCACCGGCAACGCCTGACATACGCAAAGCCCGTTCAAAGAAAAGACTGAACTGCTTTTCCTGCATACCGTAAATTCTTTTTAATTTCTGTTTTTCACGCAGTTGCACTCCATAGTCGGATCTTTTTCCGGGACGAGCCTTGGGATCTTTTCCGGGAGCTGCCCGTTTTTTATTCATTGGACATTTATCGCTTTTGCATCTTGCCCCTTTGAGCATCAATTTTTTCTGTTCTACACGGCACAATCTGCAAACAGGACCGGTGTATCTTGCCATATTCCTTCTCCCTAAAAAATCTTGATAAAAGGTTATACCCTTAGTTTCATCATCCGCTTATATGCGGCCGTCGTTATATACGACGCGTTTTCCTCGGCCTGCAACCGTTATGTGGAATTGGAGTAACATCGCTGATGGACTTAACTTTAATACCCATCACACCAAGCTGCCTGATAGCCGATTCCCTGCCGATGCCCGGTCCCTTAATAAAAACATGCACTTCACGCAAACCTGCCTGCAGTGCTTTCTGCGCGGCAGTTTCAGTTACAGACTGGGCGGCGAAAGGCGTAGATTTCTTAGCCCCTCTGAATTGCAGCATGCCCGAACTTGCCCAGGAAACAGTATTCCCCATCAAATCCGTAATGGTAACAATTGTATTATTGAAGGTTGCCTGAATATAGACAT
>JAIRUY010000119.1 GCA_031254175.1 Treponema sp. | reverse complement strand
ACTTCCCTGCGGAAGACTCAGGCAAGACAGTATTTTTCTGCATTCGCTACGAAAACTCTAAAGGCAAATCCGGTCCTTGGGGTCCTGTCTTTTCGGCAATTATTCCATAACTATCTTCTCTGGCTATCATGGAGTTTGCTTCGCAAAACTCCATGAATAATTTACCGCAGCCTGAGCATAGCCGTAATGTGAAGGTGTGCTATCTGGCGCATAGCCTGTAAGGTGGCATACGGGGTGGATTCAGAAAAGGCCACGCCAAAGCGTGCGTAAATAATGTCCACAGCCGTCAGACGCCTTACAGGCTATGCGCCAGATAGCACGCCCTTATGCTATGGCTTTTGCGCAAACTCAATAGGCGAACTTAATAAAAAACTGTATACTTCCTTTAGAGAATGTTCACCGGGTCATAAAAAAAAGGAAGGTAAAATGAAACTGTTTTCAGAAATGAGCGCTGCGGAGTTAAAGGCTCTTAAAGATGAGCTCTGCAAGGATTTTTCCGGGCATAAGGAAAAAGGAAAGAAACTCAATATGACGCGCGGTGTTCCCTCTGATGAACAATTGGCGCTTTGTAATGAAATGATGACTTGTCTTTCGGTGAACGACTATATCGCCGCTAACGGAACCGACTGCCGCAATTACGGCGGGCTTGACGGCATACCGGAAATGAAAAAAATATTTGCCGACCTTCTTGACATTACCCCTGATGAGGTTATTGTCGGCGGCAACTCTTCACTTGCTTTAATGTTTGACAATGTTGCGGTTAATATGTCGCATGGCGTAAGAGACGGAGAGCCCTGGCAGAAACAGGGGAAGGTAAAATTCCTCTGTCCTTCTCCGGGTTACGACCGGCATTTTACAATCTGTAAATATTTCCATATAGAAATGATTCCGGTTTCCATGGGGCAGGAAGGTCCTGATATGGATGTTATCGAAAAACTGGTTTCTTCCGATCCGATGGTCAAGGGAGTCTGGTGTGTGCCCAAGTATTCAAACCCTACAGGCATAGTTTATTCCGAAGAAACCGTCAGGCGTTTTGCAAAGCTAAAACCCGCAGCCGAAGACTTCCGCATTTATTGGGACAATGCGTACGCCATCCATGATCTCACAGAAACCCGCAAAGATATTCCGAATATAATTCGTCTTTGTGAAGAGTACGGAAATCCAAATATGCCTCTTGTTTTCTCATCTTTTTCCAAGGTAAGTTTCGCGGGAGCGGCTTTGGCATGTATAGCGTCTTCAAAATCCAACTGCGAATATATCAAGCAGCGATTAACCGCGCAAACCATCGGGCCTGATAAACTCAGCCAGCTCAGGCACGCGCGGTTTTTAAAAGACGCAAAAGGAGTAATGGCGCACATGGAAAAACACGCGAAAATCCTGCGCCCGAAATTTAAACTGGTATCGGACACGCTGCGCCGCGAACTTTCAGGGCTTGGTATCGCCGAATGGACAGAACCGGCAGGCGGCTATTTTGTCAGTTTTGATTCGCTTGAAGGCTGCGCAAAGCGTATTGTCGCCCTGTGCGCAGAAGCCGGCGTTGCTTTGACTCCGGCAGGCGCGACATACCCGGAAGGAAACGATCCGCAGGATAAAAATATCCGCATTGCTCCTACCTGTCCGCCGCTGGCCGAACTTGGCGAAGCTCTGGAAATATTCTGCACCGCTGTAAAACTCGCAAGCGCGGAAAAATTTTTGCAAAAGTAATAATCTAATAAACATGGAGGAAATATGACTCACATCGATAAAATAATTGCTGATATACAGAAAAAAGACGCAGGGCAGCCGGAGTTCCATCAAGCCGCAAAGGAAGTTTTGGAATCTCTGAGAATAATTGTTGAACAGGATAAAATATATGAAAAATCAGGCATTCTTGAACGGCTTGTTGAGCCTGAACGTTTAATTGTTTTCAGAATTCCCTGGGTGGACGATGCAGGCTGTGTTCAGGTTAACCGCGGTTACCGCGTCCAGTACAATTCCGCAATAGGTCCGTACAAAGGCGGCATACGTTTTCATCCTTCAGTTAATTTGAGCATTATTAAATTTCTTGGTTTTGAACAAACATTCAAAAACGCTCTCACCGGACTTCCGATGGGAGGCGGCAAAGGCGGTTGTGATTTTGATCCAAAAGGAAAAAGCGAAAACGAAGTTATGCGTTTCTGTCAGTCTTTTATTACTGAATTGTACCGCCATATCGGCCCCGATACCGATGTTCCTGCTGGAGATATCGGTGTAGGAGCCAGAGAAGTCGGTTTTATGTATGGTCAGTACAAGCGCATTGTAAACCGTTTTGAAGGAGTCTTTACAGGAAAAGGCATTGGCTGGGGCGGAAGTCTTGGCAGAACCGAAGCCACAGGTTACGGGCTTGTTTATATAGTTGAAGAATATTTGAACAAGAAAGGTGACGGCTTTAAAGGCAAAAAAGTCGCAATTTCCGGAAGCGGAAATGTCGCGATTTTTGCGGCGCAGAAAGCGTCTTCTTTGGGCGCTGTTGTTGTAAGTATGTCGGACAGCAACGGATATGTATACCAAAAGGAAGGAATCAATCTTGAGGCAATAAAGGAAATCAAGCTGGTAAAAAGGGAAAGGCTTACAAAGTACGCCGAAATTCATAAGACGGCTGTTTATACAGAAGCGGGCAAGGGCAGGGTATGGGACGCTGTCTGTGATATTGCCCTTCCATGCGCCACACAAAACGAACTTTTGCTTGATGATGCAAAAAAACTTGCAGATAACGGATGTAAAATAGTCGCAGAAGGCGCAAATATGCCCACAACAATGGACGCGACAGAACACCTGCTCGGCAGGGGGATTGTGTTCTTTCCGGGCAAAGCGGCCAATGCAGGAGGCGTTTCAACATCGGGACTTGAAATGTCGCAGAACAGCAGCCGGCTTTCATGGTCGTTTGAAGAAGTAGACGCAAAATTAAAAAATATAATGGCTGGTATTTTCCGCAGTATAGACAGC
>JAIRUY010000081.1 GCA_031254175.1 Treponema sp. | reverse complement strand
AACGCGGTACTGGAGTATCTTGGCACAAACGGAACAATGCATTTTTCCGCCTCGTCTTCATCTAACGATAATGACGAACCGGCTCTTTTAGGAGAGATGGAGGCAATAATAGAAAGACTTAAAGCAATAAATAAATATCTTGGAGCGGAACCTAGTCAGGAAGAAGATGTTTTTTCCTTTTCGGACGAAGAAAGAAAAGTTTTATCAGAAAAACTGTGCGGGCTTGTAGAAAATTTGAAAGAACGTGAAATCAACGCGGCTGAAGAAAAAGAGCGCGTAAAAGAAACCCTGGGAGAAATAGATGTTTTTTCAAAAATGAATGTATCATATTCGGATTTTACGAATCTTTCATATCTTACATTAAGACTTGGGCGGCTTGATCCAAAAAATCATGCTGCGTTAAGCGAAAAACTTGAAGGCAGAGCGGTCATTGTTTCTCTGGAAGACGGGAATCGTATTCTTGCCGCAAGTTCGCGTAAAGGGCGTTTTGCGCTGGATTCGGAATTGAAAAAATATTCATTCGAACCCATAACAATACCGGAAGGCTACATTGGTATTTCTCAGGAGATGGGCAGCGCTCTCCGGCAGCAATTGGATAATATTGAAACGGAATTAAGAAACATAGCATCCGAAAAGGAAAGGATTCGATTTGAAAACTCAAACGATATCAGAAAACTGATTTCTTCATGGCAGAAAGCCCTTGTAATTGAAAAGCTCAAGTCAAGATTAGAGGCGACAGACAGCGCATATATGCTTTCAGGCTGGATTCCGCAGGATGAGGCAGACAAAGCTGTAAAAGATCTTCTGGATTTAAGCGGCGGCAGAGCGGCAATTAGAAGCTACAATCCCGAAGAAATTTCTGCAGTACGAAACGGCAGGGAAAAAGTGCCGGTTTTGTTAAAACACGGCGCTATTGTAAAAGGTTTTGAAGGAATGGTTGCTTCATACGGAACGCCTCCGTACGGGACAATAGACCCTACGCCTCTTGTCGCTTTTTTTTATACGATTCTTTTTGGCATTATGTTCGGCGATCTGGGACAGGGGTTTGTTTTGCTTCTTTTGGGGTTTTTGGCAGGCAGCCGGGGACTAAAGGCTATGGCAAGGTTCAGGAAATATTCCACTCCGCTTGTCTGTGTTGGCATAACTTCCATGATAATGGGTATTTTAAACGGCGCGGTTTTTGCAAATGAAGAACTTCTTGTCGCGCCTACACGGGCAATCAGTGCGGCAATTACAGGTTCTCCTGTGGATCGTGTTCTTTATATTCTGCCGATAGCGGAAAAAGGCGGCAGCCTAAAAAAACTTTTTTATTTTTTCGGTTTTACAATCGCCATTGGAGTCATACTCAATACAATTGGGATGATTATTAATATTTTTAACCGGTGCATTATGAAAAAGTACGAAGATGCCTTTCTCTCAAAAACAGGACTTGCGGGGCTTTTGTTGTTTTGGTACATCATATTTATCGCTGTGCGCATTTTATTGGGCGGTCATTTTGAATGGTATGACGCGTTGTTTCTTTCTATTCCTTTTTTCTGCATTTTATTTGGTCCTGTTGTTATGCGGTGTATTTCTGCAGACCGAAAAGTGCTGGAACACGGTCTTTTTACTTTTATTGTTGAAATTTTTGTGGAAGCTTTGGAAACCGCGTCAATATTTTTTTCCAATACTATCAGCTTTGTTCGTGTCGGCGCGTTCGCTCTTTCTCATGCTGTGCTGTCCTATGTTGTATTTTATTTTACAGAGCATCTGGCTGTATCGGGAAGTCCTGCCGGGTCAATTTCAGCCGTTTTGCTTGTTATAACGGGAAATGCCGTTATAATTGTTCTTGAAGGATTGATAGTCGCAATTCAGGTAGTGCGTCTTCAATATTGTGAATTTTTCAGCAAGTTTTTTTTCGAGAATGGAGTAGCGTTTGCGCCGTTCCGTTTCTCCCGCTTCGGTTTATAAATTGTCAGGAAACCTCTAGTGTTTCCTTAAAAATAAGGAGTATGAGATGAAGAAAAAGACAATTTTTGTATTTGCGCTGCTTTTAGTATCTGCGGTTGTATTTGCGCAGGAAACGTCAGAAAATGATCCGTCGGTTTCTATGGCGAAATATATAGCTGCGGCTATTGCAGTTGGAGCGTCATGTATAGGAGGCGGCTTTGCGGTTGCGCGGATCGGCTCTGCGGCAATGGGTGCAATGAGCGAGAACCCGGAAGTTTCCGGAAAAGCCCTGCCGTTTGTAGGCCTTGCGGAAGGAATATGTCTTTGGGGATTTCTTGTAGCCCTGCTTATTTTAATACTGTAAGAAGTGGATTATTTTTTTCTTGGAGAGGCAGAACTTGTAACCGCCTTTCGTTTTATCGGCATTGACGGAATGACGATCAATAATTCTGATGAAGCAGAAGCAGCGTTCAGAAAAATTACGGAAGGCTCTCATATATTTCTTTCCGAAGATAAAAAAGCGGAAATTGTTCTTCCCGGCATTGACATCTGTCATATTTTAATCGTTACGGAAGAAGTGGCAGACTGGCTGGGAGATTTAATGGTTGAATGGCAGCTTTCCGGAAAATATCCGCTTTTAGTTGAAATCCCCGGGCTTTCGGGAAAACTTGAAGGGAGAAAAACCCTTGTAGAGAACATCAGGGAAGCCATCGGGATTCATGTGTAAATAATATCCAACAGACGGCTTGCAGAAGACAAAGAAAAATAGCATAATACATTTATTTAGCGCCGGAAAAAGCGCAAACTCGGCAAGCATGTTTCGGCGGCGGCAGGGTTTTAGAATGGTAGTTTTTTAATTCCGGAAAGATCTCCGGAATGTTTTGTCATGCCT
>JAIRUY010000008.1 GCA_031254175.1 Treponema sp. | reverse complement strand
GGCTATAACTCGGCGAGAGGGGACTCTGTTACTGTACGAAATATTGCATTTGACCGTACAGAAGAGTTTAAAGCCGAAGATGCGGCATATTTCAGAAAAAAGCAGACACAGACAACAGTCATTGTTTTCCTTTCCGGATTGATATTGCTGTTGTTTGGATTTGTTGTATTCAGGATGATCTCCCGCGAGATGGAAAGACGCAGGAGGCTTGCTGAAGAAGAGCGCGCGCGCAGGGAACAGATGCTCCGTGAAAGCGCGATGGCCGAAGCGGAACAGGACGGAATGGATGTATCCATCTCACTGGAAGAAAGAACAAGGATGGAGTTGATGGAGACCGCCATCAACATGGCAAAGGAACATCCGGAAGACGCCGCACAGCTTATCAGAACATGGCTTTTGGAGGAATAGTTATGAAATATAATTTCACTATAATCATCCGCCCTTCGGCCGGATTTAATAGAGGTTAAATATGGCAAAGAATATGTCAACCGGAGCCGCTGTAGGCGGTTCAAAAAAGAAAGGACAAAAAGAATATACCGGCAGACAAAAAGCCGCTATTTTTCTTGTAACAATCGGCTCGGAAATATCCGCCGAGATATTCAAATATCTTCGTGAGGATGAAATAGAAACCCTTACGTTTGAAATAGCCCGTCTTGAGACAATTGACGCTGAACAGAAAGACGCCATCCTTCAGGAGTTCCAAGAACTTATGATGGCCAATCAGTTCATCTCAACCGGCGGCATTGATTACGCAAGAGAACTTCTGGAAAAATCACTGGGAAGTCAGAAAGCAATTGATATTATCAACCGTCTTACTTCAAGCCTTCAGGTGCGTCCTTTTGATTTTATACGCCGAACCGACCCCGCGCATCTTCTGAACTTTATTCAGCAGGAACATCCGCAAACCATAGCCCTCATCCTTGCGTATCTGGAACCTAACAAGGCTTCCGTCATTCTGCAGAACCTGCAGCATGAGGTGCAAAGCGATGTCGCGCGGCGGATAGCGACGATGGACAGAACAAGCCCGGAAGTTTTGCGCGAAGTTGAACGCGTGCTTGAAAAGAAACTTTCATCGTTGTCAAGCGAAGACTATACGGCAGCCGGCGGCGTTGAAAGCATCGTAGAAATCCTGAACCTTGTTGACCGTGCGTCCGAGAAACAGATTATCGAAGCTCTTGAGGACGAAGATCCGGAACTTGCTGAAGAGATCAAGAAAAGAATGTTCGTATTCGAAGACATTGTTATGCTCGACGATCGCGCCATTCAGAAAGTTATGCGCGAAGTGGACTCTCAGGAACTCGCGAAGGCGCTTAAATCTGTTGATTCGCAGGTGCAGGACAAGATATTCAAGAATATGTCCAAAAGAGCCGCCAGTATGCTCAAGGAAGATATGGAATACATGGGACCTGTACGCCTCAAGGATGTTGAAGAGGCGCAGCAAAAGATTGTATCTATCATCAGGCATCTTGAAGACACAGGCGAAATTGTTGTCGCGCGTGCCGGAGAAGACGAGCTGGTTGTCTAGCTCTTTGTGGCTTTTGTTAGGTGTAAGTTTGCCGGGCGGAAAATATTTAAGTTATTTGTCCGGTAAACTTGCGCCTTGCGGATTATATAATTAAGAGGGAAATTTATGTTAAAGGCTGTATTCAGAAATAGCGAGCTTGTGGAACTTCCGGATAAAATTGTTCTTGATCCTCCAACGAATTTTATCGAACTGTCGCATTTAACGCCTGTTGAAGACGAAGTCGAGGACTTGGTTGATATGGAAGAATACAGAGGCCCCACAATTGATGAAATTCGCCGTGAAGCCGAAGCATTCAAAATCCACTGGGAAGAAGAAAAAGAAAAAATGTTCGCAGACTCAAAAGAGGAAGCCAAAAATATTATTAAGGACGCGCAGGATGCAGCTTTCCGGGAAGTTCAGCGCGGAACAGATGAATCTCTTGTGATTAAACAACGGGCGGAAGAAGAAGCGGAAAGAATTATTGCTGATGCCGGAATAAAAGCGGCGGAAATAGAAAATGAGGCAAGACTGTCACTTGAAAATATTCAAAAAGAAGCGCGTGACAAGGGCAGAGAAGAAGGCCGTGAAGACGGATATGGCGAAGGCAAGGCTGAAGTTGACCGTTTGATTGAAAGAACGCAAACGATACTTGAACGTGCCAGTAACAAACGGGGAGAAATTTTAAGTGAAACTGAACAGCAGGTAATTGAGCTTGTTCTTCTTATCGCGCGTAAAGTAGTAAAAACGATATCCGAAAATCAGCGGGATGTAATTATCCCGAATATTGTTGAAGCGCTGCGAAAGGTGAAAGCAAAAGGCGATATTATTATCAGGGTCAATCTGGTTGACCTCCAAATGGCTACAGAGCATAAGGAAGATTTTATCAGGCTTATGGAAGGGGCAAATTCAATTCAACTGGTTGAAGATACCAAAGTTGATCCGGGCGGCTGCATAATAGAAACAGACTTTGGAGAAATAGATGCGAGGATAGCCAGTCAGCTTGCGGAACTGGAAAGCAAAATACTGGAGATTTCTCCGTCAAAATCTACAATACAGGGAACTATACCGCAGCCTGTTGTACGAACTGCGAATTTAAACGCCGATCTTACAGCAACATCGGCATTGATGGGCATGGAAAAATTAAAACCTCAAAAAAGACGCTCTGTCGATGGTGATGCAGAAGAAGATGTTGATGAAGCTGAAACCGCCAATGCCGCTTTGACAGCATCTGCGGCTTTGGCAGCTCTTGCTACAATGAGCATGAAAGGTAAAAGAGAATCTGATAAACAAATATTGGCGGCGGTGGAAAAAAACAAACAGAAAGAATAATGGAGTTGTTCGTTTAACATGGAGCAGGGAGGACTTCCGGTGGAAAAAACTTTTGTTTTTGAAAAATATCTTTCATACACAGAAAAAACTGACCCAATAAAATACTCAGGAAAAATTTGCAAAGTTCAGGGGCTTTTGCTAGAAAGCCGCGGCCCTCTTGCGGTAATCGGCGAAATATGCAGAATAGTTGCGCCAAAAGGCAAAGGTAAAATAATGGCCGAAGTGGTCGGGCTTAAGGATGATATAGTCCAGCTGATGGCCTATGATGAGACTGACGGAATTGAAATCGGCGACAGGGTTGTTGCTCTTGGTTCAAAGCTTGAAGTGCCTGTATCGGACAGGCTTTTAGGACGTGTTCTTGATGCTCTTGGAAATCCGATTGATATGTTGGGTGACATCTCATCTGTCTGTACATATCCGGCCCTTGCGAGTCCTCCCGATCCGTTAAAAAGGAGAAGGGTAACAGAACGCATTACAACAGGGGTTAGGGCGATTGACGGTCTTCTTGCTGTCGGAAAAGGGCAGAGACTGGGTATTTTTGCGGGTTCCGGCGTGGGAAAATCCACCCTTCTGGGAATGATTGCGCGTAACACAACTGCGGATGTTAATGTTGTTGCCCTAATAGGCGAGCGCGGACGGGAAGTAAATGATTTTATTGAAAACGATCTGGGGCAGGAAGGGCTGAAAAAAAGCGTTCTTGTAGTAACTCCCGGCAATTCTCCGCCGCTTGCGCGCCTTCGCGGTGCTTATGTCGCCACAGCCATCGCTGAATATTTCCGCGATCAGGGAAAAGACGTAATGCTTTTGTTTGATTCTGTTACGCGCTTTGCCCGCGCTATGAGGGAAATAGGCCTTGCGTCCGGCGAACCTCCGGCTCAAAGGGGTTTTACTCCCAGCATGTTTGATTCGATGCCGAAACTTCTTGAAAGATCCGGAACTTCCGACAAGGGCAGTATTACGGGCTTTTATACAATACTTGTAGACGGAGATGATATGGACGAACCTGTTGCCGACACTGTCCGCGGTATACTCGACGGCCACATAGTCCTTTCAAGAGACCTTGCCCAAAGTTTTCATTATCCTGCAATTGATGTTCTGCAAAGCATTTCCCGTCTCGCTCCGGCTGTTTCGGGTCCGGCTTCCAAAGCCGCAGCAGGGGCTATCCGCAAAACAATGGCGGTTTACGCAAGATCGGAGGAACTTATAAATGTCGGCGCGTACCACAGCGGATCCAATCCGGAAATTGATTACGCAATTGCAAAACACGCGTCAATAGAAAATTTTCTGGTTCAGGATGTAGATGAACCTTCTTCGCTTGAACAGACGCTTTCTGCCATGGCGGAAATAACAGGCATAGATATTCCCGAAGAAGAAATGGCGGATAACAACGAAAAGTTAATTGCCGCTTCCGCCCGGGTTATAAAGAAGGAAAAGCCGCTCAAAGCTGAAGTAAAACCCCTCCAGACTGAAGAGACCTCGGCGGCTCTTAACAGTGTTGCGTCTCTTTTCTCTTCGGTGCCGACATCAAGCATTTTTGGTTAATAGACTTGTTCGTGAACCCGATGGTTCCCGAACAAGTCTTGCATTTTTTCGGGCTAAAGCCCTGCAAAAATGCGGTTTTATAAGGATGTTGTTCGGAAAACTGAAGTTTCCGAACAACTCTAGTACGTTATGCGCATCGGCCGGAGGAAGGTTTGAGAAGGTTTAAGTTCAGCCTTGAAAAAGTGCTGCAATTAAGAAAATTCAGGGAAGAAGAATGTAAACTTGCTCTTGGCCAGGCAATCAGTATCCTCAATAAGATAGAAAATGATATAAAAGAAATTGCGCAAAAGCGCCATAACGCGGCACAAAGCCGTTTTTCCAATATCGCGGATTTTGTTTCGTGGGATAATTATATACTCAGGCTTGAGCAGGAAACGGAAAAACTTGCAGAACAGGCAGCAAAAGCAGAGATGACAGTAGAAGAAAAACGAGCCCTTTACCTTGAAGCGCAAAAGGATTTTAAGGTGATGGAAAATTTAAAAGATAAAAGACAAAAAGAATACCGCAGGGAAATGCTTAATGCGCAGATGAATGAAATTGACGATCTGACAGCGGCAAGACACTCGATATAAAACGATTTTTCCTGTATAATGAATTCATGAAAATAAACAAAACTCATTTTTCATTTTATAAAATAGTTGTTTTGGTTTTTGCGCTTGTCTTTGCCTTTGGAAGCGTCCATGCGGCGGATTATTCTGCTGTTTACGATCAAAGCGAAAAAATTCCCCTTACAGGCAGGGCAATAACCGGAACTCTGCCGAACGGACTCACCTACTACATTCTTGAAAATCAGCGCCCGGAAAACCGCGCGCATCTTGCCCTTGTTGTAAATGCCGGCTCTGTGCTTGAAAGGGACGATGAGAGAGGCTTTGCCCATTTTATCGAGCATCTTGCTTTTAATGACACGAAACGTTTTCCCAAACTGGAATTGATTGAATATCTGCGTTCCCTTGGAATGCGTTTTGGTGCGGACGTAAACGCTTACACTTCATATAATGAAACTGTTTATCACTTCGATGTGCCTGTAGAAGTTTCCGGCGGAATAAAAAAAATCCCCGACAGGGCGCTTGCCATTCTTGATGACTGGACTCATGCCGTTAGTTTTAAACCGGAAGATGTTCAGAGCGAAAGCCTTGTTATCCTTGAAGAACTTCGTTCGAGACTTGGCGCAATGGAAAGGGCGAGGAAAATAATTTTTCCGGTGCTTTTTGCGGGTTCCGCTTACGCTGACCGTGAGCCAATCGGGCTTGCGGAAACAATAGCAAATGCGACTGCGCTTCAATTAAAAAGTTTTTATGACTTCTGGTATACAAGCGACAATATGGCTCTTGTCTTTGTCGGCGATTTTGACGGAAAAGCCCTTGAAGCGGAACTGGCAAACCATTTTAATATGCCGGCAGCCGTTAAACCTGTAGACCGTCCCCGTTATGAATTGCCGCCTCCGGAAAACGGCAATTTCCATGTGGAAATTATTACAGATCCGGAACTGACATCTTCCAGTTTTATGATATATTATAAAATGCCTCACAGTGGGCAAAGAGGTACTGTCGGCTATTATCGTCAGAGTGTTATTGATTATTTGACAGCCATAATGCTGAATATGCGTTTCGAGGAGAAGGCTTCCGATCCTGATGCCGCAGCAGCAGATTACTGGGGAAGTACCTGGCGATGGTCGGAAAAATCGCGTTTTTACAGCATGGGCACCACGCCGAAGACAGGCGGCGCCGCAGTGAATTTAACCGAAGAAGCGTTAAGGGAATTACTTCTGGAAAAAGAATCGATTCGCCGGTTTGCCTTTACAGAAAGCGAACTTGAACGGGCGAAACTTGTGTTTGTTTCCTATATGGAAAGACAGTTATCTGAAAAAGACAGACGCGATTCAAGTTCTTATGTAAACGGTTTTACTCTGCATTTTCTGACAGGCGAAGATATGGCGGACATTGAATGGGAAGCAGAGGCAGTTGCTTCCATGCTTCCCGGTATTGGCATGAACGAAATCGCCGAGGCGGTAAAAAACTATTTTGCAGATAATGATTGTACTGTTTTTCTGCTTGCCCCGCAGGCAGAGGCGGAAAATCTTCCTTCCGCGGAACGTATAAAGGAAATATTCATGGAAACAGAAAATGCAAACCTTTCGCCGAGGCAGGATATAGCCGTCACAGGTGAATTGCTGCAAGAGATTCCGGCATCCGGTTTAATAATATCAGAAGAGGTTGACAAAGAGACAGGAGCCGTTATTCTTGAATTGTCCAACGGAGCCAGAGTAATACTAAAGGAAACGGCAAACAGAAATAACGAAATTATTATGTACGCAATGGCAAGAGGCGGAACTGCCAATGTGCCTGAGGAGAATATAATTTCTGCCAGCCTCGTTTCTGAAATGGTTAATGTATCCGGCATCGGGCCTTATTCACGCACAGAACTTATCAATAAACTGGCAGGCAAACAGGTTTCGTTTTCTTTCTGGAATTCCGGTTTTACGCGCGGCTTTCAGGGCTCTTCTACAACACAGGATATCAGAACACTTTTTGAAATGATCTACCTTTTCTTTTTAATGCCGAAACTTGATGAACGGGCGGTTGCGGCAATGCTCGATCAGTACAGAACAAATCTGGCGCATCAGGAAGAAAATCCGCAAAGATTTTTTTCCCGTGAATTAACAAGAATTATTTATAATAACCATCCTCTTTATATGCCTCTTGAAGCGAAAGATATGGACGCTGTTTCGCTAGAAAAAGCCTTTGCCTTTTTGAATCAATGCATAAACCCCGCAGATTATACTTTTGTATTTACAGGAAATCTAAACCCTGAATTGATGCGCGGGTATTCGGCAGACTTTATCGCTTCTGTTCCAAACGCCGCTTCGATGAATATGTGGGTTGATCCGGAAATAACCCGCCCGCAGTCAATTGAAAGGACAATTTACAGAGGGCAGGATGAAAGAAGCATGGTGTATCTTGCCCGGTTCGCTCCCGGGGCATCAGATTTTGACGAGAAAAAGAATCAGGCTGCCGCTGTTCTTTCGGAGTATCTTGATATTCTGCTTATAGATGAAATCCGGGAAAAACTGGGAGGAGTATATTCAATTTCTTCCAATGTTTCGGTTTCTGTTATTCCGAGAGGCGAATACAGCCTTAATGTGTTTTTTCAGTGTGATCCCGCGCGTACTGATGAACTAATCGCCACTGTTAATGACCTGTTAACGGATACTGCAAATATGCCGCTTAACATCGATACATTTAACAAATCAAAGGAAGCGCTGTTTATGTCGCATGAAAACTCAATGCAGAGAAATCTGTTTATAGCCCAGAGTTATATAAATTCCTCTGTGCTTTATAATACGCCGCTTAACAGACTCAATATGCGCCCCGAAGCGATAAAGGCCGTTACTGTTGAAGATGTGCAGGAACTCATTTGGAATATACTTGCAGCAGGTCCTGTGCAGATTGTGTTGTACCCCGGAAACAGGGAATGATTGCTATCCGGCGTAACCGGATAGCTTGGAGTTTGCGTCTCCACAAGCGGTGACAGATGTTTTCTATGCTGTCATGGCAAGCTGTTCGTTGTGCTTGGTTGGCAGCCAGTCAGCATTTTTGGCATACAATTCTCCTTGTGGGTTGATTTATAAAAAAAACCGTTTGGCGGGCGTTTTCCTGTAACATGGTAACCTCAAC